>NZ_QNRX01000003.1 GCF_003317055.1 Alkalibaculum bacchi | reverse complement strand
AGAACATCAAGTATTGTTCTTAAAAAATCATCATCTCACCGCAGCATAATTTCAAACATCACTTTTTATAGTTAACTTTTCCATTGTTCGTGTTTTGATAATGGTTTGTTTGCTATACTAAAAAACCGATAATAATATTTCTTAAAAAAATCATTGACAAGACTTAGCTGGTCTTACCACCTTACCACCTTACCACCTTACTACCTTACTACCTTAAAAATGTTTCACCCTATCATTCTCCTCTGCCTTTTTCGCATCATTAAATCGATCTAGAGTACCCACTAAATAGCCTGTAATTCTTCGGATTCGATGGAATTTTATAGTACCTTCTTCTCGACCGCAAGCTGGGCAGGTATTGCCAATAATTCCGCTGTATCCACATACAGGGTCTCGGTCTAAGGGATGGTTGATGGAGCCATAACCAATGCCAGCTTCCTTCATAGCTTTTACTACCTTTTCAAAGGCATATAGATTGTTAGAAGGGTCTCCATCGAGCTCTACATAGGTTATGTGTCCTGCATTTGTCAGTTCATGATAAGGTGCTTCTAGCCTAATCTTATCAAAGGCACTAATTTCGTGGTAAACAGGTATGTGGAAGCTATTAGTGTAGTACTCCCTGTCTGTAACTCCTTCGATGATTCCAAAGGTATTTTTGTCCATTTTTACAAAGCGCCCTGCTGTTCCTTCTGCAGGTGAAGCAATAAGGGTAAAATTTAAATTGCGCTTTTTACTCTCGTCATCCATTCTTCTGCGCATATGACCTATGATTTTTAGTCCTAATGCTTGAGATTCTTCGCTTTCACCATGGTGTTTGCCTGTTAATGCTTTTAGACACTCTGCTAAACCGATAAAACCAGCAGTCAGCGTACCATGCTTTAATACCTCTCGCACTTCATCTTCCCATTTGAGTTTATCCGAGTCTATCCATACCCCTTGTCCCATTAAGAAAGGATAGTTTTTTACCTTTTTTCGTGCCTGGATTTCAAATCTTTCCCAAAGCTGTTCTATAACTACATCCAAAAGTCGATCCAATTCTTCAAAAAAGTTTAAGATGCTGCCATCTGCTTTTAATGCGATCTTAGGTAAATTGATTGTAGTAAAGCTTAAATTTCCTCTTCCGTATACTACTTCATTTTCTAAGTCGTGGACATTACCTATAACTCTTGTACGACAACCCATATAGGCAATTTCTGTTTCAGGATGGCCTTCTTTGTAATACTTTGCATTAAAAGGAGCATCTAAAAAAGAAAAATTAGGGAATAATCTTTTGGCGCTGACTCTACAAGCTAATTGGAATAAGTCATAATTGGGTTCTCCTAAATTATAATTAACGCCTTCTTTAACTTTAAATATATGGATAGGGAAGATAGGCGTCTCACCATTGCCAAGTCCAGCTTCTGTAGCTAGCAGTAAGTTTTTTATTACAAGTCTTCCTTCTACTGAAGTATCCATTCCGTAATTAATGGAACTAAAAGGAATTTGAGCACCAGCTCGGCTGTGCATAGTGTTTAAATTATGGATAAAGGCTTCCATAGCTTGATAAGTAGTCTTATCGATTTCTTTTTCTGCGCTTTTTATGGCAAAATTTTGTGCTTTCAAAATAAGCTTTTTATCTTCAAAGTAATCTTCTAGTAGTTTTGCTTCATAATACTGATAATCCTCGTAATTGCTCATCGTTGGAGTAAGTTTATAGGTGCTTTTGATTTTTTGACTAATCTCTACAACAGTATCCCAAATATTAGGTAAATTATATAACAACTCTAAAGATTTTGATAAATTTTGCAGATAATGTTTTTTATAGCTCTTTCGCACGCCTGGAGCCATTCCGTAATCAAAATTTGGTATACTTTGTCCGCCATGTTGATCATTCTGGTTAGATTGGATAGCGATACAGGCCAGAGCAGAATAACTTTGAATATTATTTGGCTCCCTTATATATCCGTGTCCTGTACTAAATCCACCTTGAAACAACTTTTCAATGTCAATTTGGCAACAAGTAGTAGTCAGAGTAAGAAAATCTAGGTCGTGTATATGGATATCGCCCTCTTTATGAGCTTTAGAATGCTCAGGGTTTAATATAAACATCTCATAAAACTGCTTTGCACCTTCAGAACCGTATCGAAGCATGGTACCCATTGCAGTATCTCCATCAATATTTGCGTTCTCTCGCTTCATGTCGTTGTCTTTAGCCTCTTTGAATGTGAGATCACTGTATACTTTCATCAATCGAGTATTCATTTCTCGTACACGAGTTCTTTCAGCTCTATAGAGTATATATTCTTTTGCAGTACGGGCATGGCCTTTTTCAATGAGAATTTTCTCTACAGCATCTTGTATGTTTTCTACAGTGGGTATTTTTCCATAAGTGTGCTCTTCTATGTACTCTACTACAGCTTCCGCTAGGGAAAGTGCTGTATTATAGTCTCTACCTCCTTTAGCACTTGCTGCTCTAAAGATTGCATTAGAGATCTTCTCTAAATTAAAAGGAACCTCTCTGCCATCACGTTTTACGATTTTTGTTATCATTACTATTCTCCTTCATTTGTTTCTCTGACTCTTGATTGATAGGAAAAACTATTAAGCGATTATCCTATTCTTTTCAAGTACCGAAATTGTCTATATATTGCGATAACAATATTAACACACCCCAGTATCTTGCGTCAATTTGTTTATTTTTGCATAAATAAAAACCCTTTTGAAAACAAGTACTTGATTATAAAAAACATTTATGTTACTATAAAGGCAATTACAACTGAATAATGCAAATTTAGGTTTATTATGATTAAATTGGAAAGAGGTGCAATTCCTCTACAGCCCCCGCTACTGTAAATGATGACGAACCCCTAGGCAACTCCACTACATCACCTGTTGATGTGGGAAGGATTAGGGAAGTAGGATGATTCAAAGTCAGGAGACCTGCCTAGATTGGAGAATGTGTAAAGCTTCGGAGGGAGGTTTGTTACCGTAATTGGATAACATTGTTTTTATTAACCAGATCTCACGTAGATCTGGTTATTTTTTTCGAGGTGTAAAAACTTCTTGGATTTCTAGATAACTAAAAATATTTAGGAGCACCCTCCGCTTTAAATAAAACAAGGAGAGAATTTTAATGAAAATACTTAAAATCAAAAAAATCAACACTGCAATTTTTATGTACGCTCTTATTTCTTTAGTAATGTTTAGCGTAAAAGACGTACAGGCGATGCATATTATGGAAGGCTTTCTTCCAAAAGGATGGGCACTGTTTTGGACAGTTGTGGCTATACCATTTTTCGTCCTTGGAGTGCGCAGATTAAATTTTATATTTAAAAATCAACCAAATAAGAAACTTTTAGTCGCATTGGCAGGCGCATTTGTATTTTTATTATCCGCTTTAAAAATTCCTTCTGTAACAGGCAGCTGTTCACATCCTACTGGTGTAGGCTTGGGAGCTATATTATTTGGACCAACTATTATGACTGTACTAGGAGTAATCGTTTTACTATTCCAAGCTCTATTACTAGCCCATGGCGGTATTAGTACATTAGGTGCAAATGCTTTCTCTATGGCAGTAGTTGGTCCTTTTGTAGCTTATGGAATCTTTAAATTACTTCGAAAGAACAATGTGAATGCAGGCGTTTCTGTTTTTGCAGCAGCAGCATTGGGAGATTTAGCTACTTATGTAGTTACCTCTTTGCAATTAGGTGTGGCCTTCCCTGATCCAGTAGGAGGTATAGCAGTATCTATTTTTAAATTCTTAAGCATCTTTGCTCTTACTCAAATCCCCATTGCAGCAGCAGAGGGAATCATCACTGCTTTAGTATACGACAAAGTCGTAGAGTATGAAGGAAAGGATGTAATAAATGAAAATTTCAACTAAAATCATACTAGTATTTGCATTACTAGTTTTAATCATTGTACCTTTAGTCATTACAAATGATGCTGAGTTTGGTGGAGCTGACGGTGAGGCAGAAGAAATGATTACTGTTATTAACCCTGATTATGAACCTTGGTTTAGTAGCTTTATGGAGCCAGCCAGTGGGGAAATTGAATCTCTGCTCTTTGCTTCACAAGCCGCATTAGGTGCAGGGATCATCGCATATTACATAGGATATAATAAAGGAAAAAAGGAAAGAAAAATCCATGTTACAAGTCGATAAAATCGCTTATACAAACAAGTTGACTAAAATAAATCCAAAAATCAAATTTGTTGCAGCAATGATTTTGCTATTTACAGCAATTGTTTTTGAGAACATACCTATGTACATTGGTATGTTTCTCCTTATTGGATTTGTACTGGTTCAATTTGCAGGCATAAAACTTAATCGTTATCTTAAGTTTTTTATGATACCTTCATCCTTTTTGTTATTGAGCCTAGTAACTATTTTGATTTCTGTATCAAAGAGTGCACATGTTTTTCTTTATAATATTCCTGTAGGAGGATTTTACATTGGCATAACGCAGTCTTCTTTAAATCAATGTTTTATCTTGTTTTTTAGAGCCTTAGCCTGTCTTTCTTCCACTTATTTTCTTGCCTTAACCGTGCCCATTAACCAGCTATTAAAAATATTAAAGAGCATGAAAGTGCCAATTGTAGTATTAGAGATGGTTATGCTCATTTATAGGTTTATAATGATGTTCTTAGAAGAATACAAAGATATGCAGACGGCTATATATTTGAAATTTGGATATGGAAATCTAAGGACATCCTATAGATCTATATCTTTGCTCATTGTAAGTCTCTTCACTAGAATGATGAATAGATATGAAGAATTGAGCATTTCACTAGAAGTAAAATTATATGATGGAGATTTTCATGTATAGGTTAGAGAGTTGCCATAATCTATATATATGATCTCTTCAGGAAAATAAAAAGATAATGCAAGCTTAAGTAAAGCACCAAAGACATGCAAGGAGGCTTTTATGTTAAGAACAGAGCACTTGACTTATAAATATGAAGATAATACCATGGCCTTAAAAGATGTAGAAATTAACTTAAATAATGGTGAAATTATCGCTCTTATTGGGGGCAATGGAGCAGGAAAATCTACTATGTTTTTAAATCTAATGGGCATATTAAAACCTACAAAGGGTATCATTCTTTTTAATGGGCAACCACTAGAGTATAATAAAAAATATATGTACGATTATCGTCAAAAGGTGAGTTTGGTTTTCCAAGATCCAGATAAACAAATATTTCACTCGAATGTCTATGATGATGTAGCTTTTGCCTTGAGAAATATTGGATTACCTGAAGATGAAGTAAAGCGTAGGGTAGACGACGCCTTAATACAAACCGAAGCATATGATTTTAAAGAAAAAGCCGTCCACTACCTCAGTTATGGGCAGAAAAAAAGAGTAGCCATTGCTGGGGTCATAGCTCTAAATACACAAGTTATACTCTTTGATGAGCCAACAGCCGGTTTAGACCCAGCAATGACAAGAGGAGTTGTCAAAATTATCAATACTTTAGCTAAGGAAGGGAAAAAAATTATCATTTCAAGTCACGATATGGATATTATTTATACACTTTGCGATTATGGATACATATTAAATCATGGTCAGGTCATCGCTAATGGATCAATTGAAGATTTGTTTAGTATGGATGAAGTACTAGAAAAAGCTAATCTTTCTCAGCCATGGCTTATGAAAATACATAAAAAATTAGGTTTACCATTATTTCGAGATGAAGAAAAACTATTTGATTATTGGAGGGAGATCAATGGAGCTAGCAGTTATCGGGGTTGATCACCACATTGCGCCAATGGAAGTACGTGAAAAGATGTCTTTTACGGAATCTAAAAAAGAGAAAACATTTCAAATATTACGACAAGAAAATATTCAGGAACTTATCATCGTATCTACGTGTAATAGAAGTGAACTTTATTTAGCGAGTGAAGAATTAGAACAAAGCATACATTCCGTTTGTACCTATTTAAAAGAATATACTGGGCAGGATGATATTGAAAAGCACTTGTTTATAAAAGAAAATAGAGATGCAGTATATCATATCTTTCAGGTAGCGGCAGGACTTGAATCTCTCGTTATAGGTGAAGATCAAATATTAGGTCAAGTAAAAGATGCTCTAGAATATGCCATTGAGAGAGGCCACAGTGGAAAATTACTAAATAAATTATTTCGAGAGTCTATCACTAAGGCAAAATATATTAAAACCACTTTAAAAATATCCGAAAATCCCACATCTGTTGGTTATGTTGGCTTGAAGATGTTAAAAAAAGAGATGGATTCCTTAGAAGGAAAACGTGCTCTTATTATCGGAGCAGGCAATATGGGCAAATTATCCTTAAAATATATTATGGAAGAAAATTTAGACAAGGTATACATCACAAACCGCACCCATGATAAATTAAACCAATTATTAATTGAGTTTGAAGGAGTATGTCCTGTTTATTACGAAGATCGATACGATTTACTTCAAGAAGTAGATATACTCATTTCTACAACAGCGTCTCCTCATACTCTATTTCGAAAAAACAATATGCCCAAATTAAGAAAAGATTTGTATATTCTCGATTTAGCTATGCCACGAGATGTGGAAAAGGAAGTTGGAGAGCTAGAGGGTGTTCACTTATACGAAATCGACGATTTAAAAAAGGTCATCGATGAGAATATAGAATATCGAAAGAGTCTAATGGAACCTATAATGGTTATTATACAGAAATCTGTAGAGGAGTTTTATAAATGGAAAGGGGCTGCGAAACTAGACCCTTTAATCAAAAAAATCAATGCTCAATGTGAAACCATTAAGATGGAATCGTTAGATTATATCTATAGAAAGACAAATCTTACTATTAAAGACAAAACAGTAGTAGAAAAAATGATTCATTCTGCACTTAAAAGAAGCATAAAGCCTATTATTAATCTAAAAAGGATAGAAGATGCGGAAAAACTAGATGATTATATTGCTGTAATTGATGAAATCTTTGGGAAGTGATGAGAATTTGTATTATTCAGTAATGATCGAAATGAGAGGTAAGAATGTAGTAGTTTTCGGCGGTGGTAAGATTGCTTATCGCAAGGTGGTTTCACTCTTACAATGTGAGGCAAAAGTCACTGTGATAAGCGTGGATTTTACTTACGAGTTTGATGAGCTCTTAAATCAATTTCCAAGTATAACTCTCATAAAGGACTCCTATAAAAAAGAGTACTTAAAGGGAAATTATTTAATAGTAGGAGCTACAAATGCTAAGGATATTAATATTTCTATTAGTGAGGATGCAAAGGAACTAAAGATTCTGTGTAATATAGTCGATAGTGGAGAAGCTTCCGATTATATTGTTCCATCTGTTGTAAGAAGAGGGGATTTGATTCTATCTGTATCCACCTCTGGAAAGAGTCCATCCCTTAGTAAAAAAATAAAGAATTCATTAGAAGAAGAGTATCCTAAAGAGTTTGAAGAGTATGTAAACTTACTGGGAAAAATTCGAGAGATGGTCATCAAAAACGTAAAAGATCAAGAGGAGAAAAAAAGGATTTTAAATAGCTTAACGGATTTGTCTGTAGAGGAATTAAGAAAAATGTTGTAAAAGTGGAAGTATAGATGTCAACGAAGGTAATTGGTCTCACGGTTTCAATAGGAAATAAATACAGAATGTTTGCAAAAAATCAAAGGAGTCATATATGAAAATAATAGTAGGTACAAGGGGAAGTAATTTAGCCTTAACTCAAACAAAATGGGTAGTTTCCCAATTACAAAATAATTATCCAAATACTGAATTTGAAATAAAAACGATCACTACTACGGGAGATCGAATTCAAAATGTGAGTTTAGACAAAATCGGTGAAAAAGGCGTATTTGTAAAAGAAATCGAAGAGCAGCTTTTAAGCGGAGAAATCGATTTAGCAGTACATAGTATGAAAGATATGCCTGGAGAACTACCAGAAGGCTTAATGTTTTCTTGGGTTCCAGAGAGAGAGGATTATCGAGATGTCATCGTTCTAAAAGGCGGATATAAATCACTTAAAGATTTGCCTAAGGGAGCTGTAATTGGAACGGGAAGCAAGCGTAGACAGTTTCAATTATCAAAGTATCGAGAGGATTTAAAATTTGATTCTATTCGAGGTAATATTGAAACTAGAGTGCGAAAAATAGAAGATCAAAATTTACATGGAGTGATTCTAGCTGCAGCAGGATTAAAGCGAATAGGATTATATGAAAAACTTAGAAATCGTATTGAGCCCATTGAAGCCCGTATCATATTACCTTCTCCTGCACAAGGAATTTTAGCTATTGAAATCAGGGAAGAAAATACGCAAATACACAAAATGATAGAGAGCATAAATCATAGTGAATCTTTTTTGCAGGCAACAGCAGAGCGTTCCTTCTTAAAAGGTTTAAACGGTAATTGCCATATTCCCATGGGAGCACTATGCGCTATTAAAGGGGAAAATATAGAGATTGAAGGTTTACTAGGAAATGAAGATGGAAGTGTATTAATTAAAAGAAAAGCCTATGGTCCAAAAGAAGATGCAGAAAAATTAGGCTGGGAACTGGCAAAAGATATATTAAAGGAGATGAAAGGCTATGAAGGGTAAAGTATATTTAGTAGGCGCAGGTCCAGGAGATTTTAAATTGATTACATTAAAAGGGCAAGACGCCATAAAAGCAGCAGACGCTATCGTATACGATCGATTGGCCTCTCCTAAATTGCTAGACTTTAGAAGAGAAGATTGTGAGTTAATCTATGTAGGGAAAGAATCCAGCAATCACACAAAAACACAAGATGAAATAAACGATATTATTTGCCAAAAAGCACTAGAAGGGAAAATTGTCACTAGGCTAAAAGGTGGAGACCCTTATGTATTTGGCAGAGGTGGAGAGGAAGGTCAGTATTTAATTGAAAGAGGAGTAGATGTAGAAGTCGTTCCAGGGATTACTTCTGCTATTGGAGGACTAGCATATGCAGGAATTCCAATCACTCATCGAGATCATGCATCCTCTTTTCATGTCATTACAGGACACTTAAAAGATGAAAGCAGCGAATTAGATTGGGACGTATTAGCAAAACTAAAGGGTACCTTAGTGTTTTTAATGGGTATGAGCGAGCTAAAAAAAATAACCGCTCGCCTTATTGAAAATGGCATGGCTTCAACTACACCAGTAGGAGTGATCAACTGGGCGACTACAGACAGACAAAAGGTAGCCGTAGGCACTTTGATAGATATTTATGAAATCACTCAAAGAGAAGGGCTGACTTCTCCAAGCCTTATCGTTGTAGGTGATGTAGTCAAATTAAGAGAAGATTTAAACTTCTTTGAAAAGAAACCACTTTGGGGTAAAAAGATATTAGTGACAAGGGCGAGAAGTCAAAGCAGCAAAGTAGTTGAAAAAATCTATGAATTAGGTGGCACTGCAATTGAATTTCCTGTTATCAAAATAAAGGATTTAAGTCATGAACCATCTATAATAGAAGAGATTAAAAGGGTTAAAGAATACAATTATCTTATTTTCACAAGCCAAAATGGAGTAAAACTTTTTCTTAATAGAATGTTTTCCTTAGGTTTAGATATGCGAGCATTAGATGGAGCTAAAATTGTAGCTATAGGTAAAGTGACCGCAAAAGAACTTGAAAAATACCATCTTTATGCAGATATCATTCCAGAAAATTATATTGCCGAGGGCATTTATGAGGAACTTAAGGACCTGTTAACACCTGAGGACAAAATTTTGCTGCCAAGAGCAAAAGAATCTAGAGATTTCTTAGTTGAAGAACTAGGTAAATTAGCTCAAATAAAAGAAGTAAAAATATATGAGACGATTATTGGAGAAGGTGCAGAAAAAGTAGAGGAAGTAAAATCTCTTCTTAATAAGGAAGAAATTGACTATATTACCTTTACAAGCTCTTCAACGGTAAAAAATTTGGTGAAGATATTAGGAAGTGCAGATATTCTTAAGAATCAAAAACTAATTTCCATAGGACCCATTACTTCAAATACCATTGAAGACTTTGGATTAGAATTATACGGCGAGGCAGAAAAATATGATATTGATGGAGTTCTAAAGGTAATTTTAAACGAGGAGGCAGAAAAGTGATAAGAAGACCTAGAAGATTACGTTCAAATGCTATTGTTCGAGATATGGTTCGAGAAACTAGACTTAATACAGATGCATTTGTTTATCCAATGTTTGTAGTAGAGGGAGAAAAAATTAAGAATGAAATCTCATCTATGCCAGGAAATTACCATTTTTCTATCGATTTATTAATTGAAGAGGTAGGATATCTTATTGATTTAGGAATTAAAATTATAATGTTGTTTGGCATTCCTAATCATAAGGATGAGTGTGGTAGTGGGGCTTATATGCCCGACGGGATTATTCAAAAGGCAGTTCGAGCTTTAAAGGAAAAGTATAATAATCAAATATACATTATAACGGATGTATGTCTTTGTGAATATACTTCCACTGGTCACTGTGGACTTATTAAAGGGGAGACAGTAGATAATGACTCCACTTTACCTCTTTTATCAAAAACAGCTTTAAGCCATGTTCAAGCAGGTGCAGATATGGTGGCACCATCTGATATGATGGATGGAAGAATAGGTCATATGCGAAAGACTTTAGATGAACATGGATATGAAAATGTCCCTATAATGGCCTATAGCGCTAAATACGCATCCGCTTACTACGGACCTTTTAGAGAAGCAGCAGATTCAGCTCCTCAATTTGGTGACCGAAAATCTTACCAAATGGATCCTGCTAATAGCAGAGAAGCTTTAGTAGAGGCTAAACTAGATTTAGAAGAAGGGGCAGACATTGTCATGGTGAAACCAGCCCTTGCTTATCTAGACATTATTACAAAAATAAAGGATATATCGGATGTTCCAGTAGCAGCCTACAATGTCAGCGGAGAATACTCCATGCTAAAGATGGCTATAAAAGAAGGTCTGATGAGTGAAGATGTAATAGTAGAGACATTAATCTCTATTCAACGAGCTGGAGCAGATATTATTCTTACTTATTTTGCGAAGGAGATAATGGAGAAACTGCGCTAGGTGGTAAGGTGGTGAGGTGGTAAGGTGGTCAGCAAAACCAAACTCGCCTAGGGGCGAGAAAATGTCCTACCTCTAATATCTTACTGCAACATCCGAATTTATAGGTGCAGACGACCCTGTCTGCCCTCTATTAAAAGATGAAATCAAGTGTAATATCGAGGAAGGAAAATAATAATGAACTTTAATAAATCAGAAGAATTATTTAATGAAGCTAAGAAATATATTCCTGGTGGGGTGAATAGTCCTGTACGGGCTTTTCAATCTGTGGGAATGAGCTCTGTATTTGCTAGAAGAGGAAATGGAAGCAAAATTATTGATGTAGATGGCAATGAATTTATCGATTATATTTGCTCATGGGGTCCCCTTGTTTTAGGGCATAGCAGTGAAGTGATAACAAAGGGAGTGGAAGAAGTAGTAAAGGCAGGGGTAACTTTTGGTCTTGCTACGGAAATCGAAGTAAAAATAGCCAAACTAATAACAGAGGCGTGTCCATCTGTAGAAATGGTTCGAATGGTAAATTCAGGAACGGAAGCTACCATGAGCGCCTTGAGGTTGGCAAGGGGCTATACAAATAGGAGCAAGATTTTAAAATTTGAAGGATGCTATCATGGGCATTCTGATGGGCTTTTAGTGAAATCAGGCTCAGGTACTTTAACGTATGGTTCGTCTACAAGCTCTGGTGTTTCTGAAGATGCAATTAAAAATACATTAGTAGCTCAGTATAACGATATTGAAACATTAAACGCTGTATTTAAAGCACATGGTAATGATTTAGCAGCTGTAATCGTAGAGCCTGTTGCTGGCAATATGGGTGTTGTTCCAGCAAAAGAAGAATTTCTAAAAATTATGAGAAAATTGACAGAAGAATATGGTGCGCTGCTTATATTCGATGAGGTTATTACTGGTTTTCGAGTAAGCTATGGTGGCGCTCAAGAAGTATATGGCATTAAACCAGATTTGAGTTGCTTTGGCAAAATTATCGGAGGCGGTCTTCCAGTAGGTGCTTTTGGGGGCAGAAGAGAAATTATGGAGTTATTAGCACCAGTAGGTCCAGTTTATCAAGCAGGTACTTTATCAGGAAATCCGCTTGCCATGCACATGGGCTACAATGCTCTAACTTATCTAAAAGACCACCCTGAAGTGTATACAAATATGGAAGAAAAAGCTAACAAATTAGAAGAAGGCTTTAAGAAGGCCATCAAAGAATTCAAAATAGATGCCACAGTAAACCGTATAAAGGGCATGCTCAATGTATTCTTTACAAAAGGAAAAGTTGAAACCTTTGAAGATGTAAGTAAATGTAATACAGAAATATACGCAAAGTACTTTAAACTTATGCTAGACCAGGGTGTCCTCATAGCCCCATCTCAATTTGAGGCAATGTTCTTGTCACATGCTCATACGGAGGAGGATATCGAAAGAACGATTGCAGCGAATCGTGAGGCGATGAGACAGATAACTGAATAGGTGGTCAGCAAAAAAAATGCTAGTAGCTGTATTTTGACCCCGGCTACTACTAAAGTCATCCTGAGGAGCGAAGCGACGAAGGATCTCTACAAGCTGACTAATAGGACGAACAATTTATTAAATCTATTACGTCGTTAACGGTTGCAGGAAACAACCGCTTAATAATTGTTTCACTACTGTTCAACCATCGTTTAACAATTGTTCACAAAAAAGGGAGGCATCATATGTTAGGAAGATTATATGGAATCGGCGTTGGGCCTGGGGATAGTGGTTTAATCACTCAAAAGGCCATTGACATCATCAACAAAATAGATGTGATTGTAGCACCAATTACAAAAATGGGAAAAGAAAGCAAAGCTTTTAATATAGCAAAGCCTTATTTAAAGGCAGATGTAGAAACTGTAGAATTAGAATTTCCTATGATTGATTTAGAAAAAGAAAAGGAAACTCTAAATGCAAAGTGGAAAGAAAATGCTACCAAAATTGCAGAGTTATTAAAACAAGGAAAAAATCTTGCGTTTTTAACTCTAGGGGATCCTATGGTTTATAGCACTTACTCTTATTTGTTTCCCTATTTAGAAGAAGTAAATATCAAACCTATTACCATACCTGGAATCACCTCTTTTTGCGCTTCTGCTGCTGAACTAGGCGTACCTATTGTACAAGGCAATGAGACCTTCTGTGTATTGACTCAAATCACCTCATTAGAGGAGTTTGACAAATATAAGGAACTCTTTGAAAATATCGTAATCATGAAGCCCTTTAGCTCTAGAGAAACCATAAACGCAGCCATTGAAAAATACAATCTACATGATAGAGTATACGCCATCTCAAATTGCGGCAGCGAGAATCAGGAAATTTCTAGAGGGTTTGTTAAGGAAGATATTAGTTATTTTACGATAATTCTTATAAAATTTGGAAATTAGGTGGTCAGGTGGTCAGGTGGTCAGCAAAAGCGAAACTCGCCTTTAGGCGAGGGAAGGGCCTAAGTTAACTGCCTCAGTCATTCTTGAGCGAAGCGAAGAATCTTAAGACCTACACAGGTTAACCCTAACCCTTATTTACCCATACAACTGTTTAACAATCGTTGAACCACTGTTCAACCACTGTTCAACCACTGTTCAACCACTGTTCAACGATTGTTAAAACCCAGTAATGAATTGTAAATTAGAAAAAAACAAATATTACAATACATAGCAATCTACCAATAATAGCAAAGGAGAAAACACATGAATAAAAAAGCCCTTCTCGTGGTCAGTTTTGGTACTTCTTATGATGAGACTAGAAAAAAGACCATCGATCAAATAGAAATGGATTTATCAAAGACCTTTCCAGAACATGAATTTAGAAGAGCATGGACATCTCAGATGATTATGAATAAGATCAAAAAAAGAGATGGGATTCATATTAATAATCCAACAGAAGCCTTAGAAAAATTACATAGTGAAGGCTACGATGAAGTTTTAATTCAGCCTACTCATATTATCAATGGATCTGAATATGAGGGTTTGTACCACGATTTATTGAATTTTAAAGACAAATTTAAGTCCATTTCAATAGGGAACCCTCTTTTAACTAGTATGGAGGACTATAAAAAAGTAGCTTTTGCAATGTCTACTATATTTCCAAAAGATACAGACGACAAATTAATCCTACTAATGGGTCATGGTTCTGAACACCATGCCAACTCCGCTTATCCTTGTATGGATTATGTATTTAATGAAGAAGGCTATTCTAATGTCTACATTGCCACAGTAGAGGGCTTTCCAGATTTAGATACCTTCTTTAGCCAAACAGTATCAAATCCTACTAAAAATATTTTACTAATACCTTTTATGATTGTAGCAGGAGATCATATTCAAAATGATTTAGTAGGCGACGAAAAAGACTCTTGGAAGAATATCCTATTGTCAAAAGGCTACAATGTAGATTCCATTATTATTGGTATGGGAGAAATTCAGGAGATAAGAGATATTTTTATAGAGCATGCGAAAAAGGCAAGACAACTGAATGTGGAAAGCTGAAAGCGTAACTCTATAAGTTGGAATGTTGGAAAGAAACGGTTGGTTCGTTGGACGGTTGGACTGTCGTAGGTTTCGGGTTTGTAGTTCCTTTTAGTCGCTACAAACCTCGCCAACCTTGACAGGGGTAATACCACTCGATTTGTCCTACCCTTCGGGCAAGACAAATCGGGTATTACTCCCGGTTGGACGGGAAAAACCTCCTCGCCTCTAGGCGAGATTTGTTTTTGCTGACCACCTGACCACCTGACCACCTGGCCACCTCAAAAAAGGAGGTTTTAACATGGCAAAATATATTGCTCAACCTATGGAAATAGAGAAAAGAAGTTTTGAAATCATATTTGAAGAAATGAAACAAGAAGATAAAGAGCGTTTTAGTGAAGAAGAACGAATGATTATAAAGCGAGTCATTCATACTTCTGCGGATTTTGAATACGCAGGTATTACAAAGTTTATCAATAATCCAATTGAAAATGCCATGAAGAGTATCAAAAATGGAGAAAAAGTTTACGTAGATACCAATATGATTAAAGCTGGCATTAACAAAAGAGTGCTTGAAAGATTTGGAGGAGAGCTTGTAAATTACGTTGCTGATGAAGATGTAAGAGAAGAAGCTAAGAGAAGAGATACCACTCGCTCTGTAGTCTCCATTGAAAAAGCTTGCAAACAAGAAAAAATCAAGATGTTCATTATAGGTAATGCACCAACGGCACTTTTCTCCCTAATGAATATGATTGAAGAAGGCCATGTTCAGCCCGATTTTGTCATAGCAGTTCCAGTGGGATTTGTAGGAGCTGCAGAATCAAAAGAAGAATTTGCTAAGTTAAACGTTCCTTCTGTAGTAGTAGAAGGCCGCAAAGGTGGAAGTACAATAGGTGTAGCTATTTTTAACGCCTTACTATATATGCTAGACAACAACAGGTGATTTTATGGAAAAATACATCGTCAAAGACGGGAAACGACTTAGGTACGGGTATACTACAGGTTCTTGTGCTACAGGGGCTACAAAAGCAGCGATAACAATGCTTTTATCTAATAAGGATGTTGAGGAAATCACCATATCTACCCCAAAAGGTTGGAATGTAGATTTAGAAATAAAGGATATCAGTAGAACATCTGACACAGCGAGCTGTGCTGTCATAAAAGATGGGGGAGATGACCCTGACAATACTCATGGTATGTACATTTATTCTAAAGTCAAATTAATTGATTCTCCACAAATCCACTTGACAGGTGGAAAGGGCGTAGGAAAAATTACACAAAAAGGGCTTCCTGTTGCTGTAGGAGAATCCGCAATTAATCCGGTGCCAAGGGAGATGATTCTTCATGCAGCGAAAGAAACAGCAAAAGAATTTAATTATACAGGTGGATTTCATATTGAAATATACGCTCCTGAAGGAGAAACAGTAGCTAAGAAGACATTTAATCCTAAACTAGGCATATTAGGTGGTATTTCCATACTAGGTACTACAGGCATTGTAGAGCCTATGAGTGAAAAGGCATTAGTAGCTTCTCTCCAGTTAGAACTAAATATATTAGATGAAAATAATCATAAGAATATTATTTTGTTCCCAGGCAATTATGGTCGAAAATTTGCAAGGGAAGATTTAAGTTTAAATATAGAACACAGCGTGAAGATCAGCAATTATATAGGAGAAGTATTAGAGCACTTAAACACAAAGAACTTTGAAAATGTCTTAATCATATCCCATTTAGGAAAGCTTATAAAAGTGGCAGGTGGAATTATGAACACTCATAGCAAATCTGCTGATGCTCGTATGGAAATACTAGCTGCTTATGCTTCTGCATGTGGTGGAGATAGTGCTTTAGCTCGAAAAACACTTCAGTGTATTACTACAGATGAAGCCATTGATTTACTTAAAAGGGAACCCTTTTATGAAGACATTCTAGGCATGATCCTAGAAAGAGTTCGTTATCATATATTATCTCGAATCCATAATGATGCCAATATTGGACTAGTTATGTATACGAACAGTCACGGTATTTTAAAAGTAGATGAAAATGGGAAACAAATGATTCCCCTGTTTCAGGATAAATAGTAAAGAGAGGATTAAGGATGAAATACAATCACATAGATGTTATTGGATTAGGTCCAGGTCATCCCGATTATATATTGCCTGCTGGCTTAAAAAAAATAAAAGAAGCAGATGTCCTTATTGCAGGAGAGCGTAATTTGGAGGGTATATCTACATCTGGTAAAGAAGTCCTCATTATACGAAACAATTTAAAACAACTTATAGAGTATATAAACAAGAATTATCATGATAAAAAGATTGGGGTTTTAGTGTCTGGTGACCCTGGCTATCACAGTATGCTTTCTTATATAAAGAAAAATACGCAGGGTATAGAGGTAAGGGTTACACCAGGAATCAGCTCTTTTACGTATTTTTTTTCAAAATTGTCTCTGGTCTGGCAAGATGCAGTCCTCAGCAGTGTTCATGGGGAAGATACGGATTTTATTAAGCTAGTTGAGGAAAACAAAAAGGTGTTTTTTCTCACAGACCAAAAGATCACCCCAAACTATATGGCAAATGAATTGATGAAGAAGGGAATAACACATAAACGTTTTTTTATTGGAGAGAGGCTTTCCTATGCTGATGAAAAGATCAGTTGTTTAAGTGTAGACGAAGCAGCTCAGTACCCTGCAGATTCTTTATGTGTTGTGGTAATTGCCGATGAATGAAAAAAGAAGATTTTGCTTTGGTATACCTGACGAAGAGTTTATCAGGGGAAAAGTGCCTATGACAAAAGAAGAAATAAGAGTCATTACCCTTTCAAAGCTCCAATTAGAAGAAGATAGTGTCATTTTAGATGTTGGAGCAGGTACAGGTTCTATATCCATAGAGTGTGCCCTTTTAGCCAGGAATGGAAAGGTATATGCAGTGGAAGTAGTAGAAGAAGGTGTTGAGCTTCTTAATAAGAATATGGAAAAATTCCAAGTAACAAACATCCTCCCCATTCAAGGAATGGCGCCAGAAGCTTTTGAAGGAATTGATAAAGTGGATCGAATCATCATTGGTGGCAGCAGAGGAAATATAGGTGAGATTTTACAGTGGGCAGATGAGCACTTAAATCCTAAGGGTATTGTAGTAGCTAACTTTATTACCATAGAAAACTTGTACACTTTTCTCCAAGCCCTAAAGGAAAAAGATTATGAATATGAGTGCACACAAGTGACTATTGCCAAGAGCAGAATTGTAAAAGACATAACTATGATGCAGGGGCTAAATCCTGTCTTTGTAGTGAATGCGTGGAAAGCGGAAAACTTCAACAAGATAAGTAGTAAATAACTAGTTGGTTGGTTCGTTGGACGGTTGGATGGTTGGACGGGAAAAAGTAAAAGCTGAATGCAGAAAGCGGAATTTTCTATGTAAATAGGTACAAGAAGTTTTTAAATTCTTCATTCTCAATTTTTAATTCTTAATTGTGTGCGAAGCACACGCAGGTCATCCTGAGCAGCGCGAAGGATCTTTTTAGGCGAACAGTGTTCACCTGATATACAAACTTAAAAATGAAAGGTATGAGCGTATGGCTAAAGTATATTTTATAGGAGCGGGTCCTGGGGATCCTGAATTGTTGACATTAAAGGGAAAGAGAATTATTGATTCTAGTGATGTGATTATTTATGCAGGCTCTTTAGTAAATGCTGCAATTTTAGAAGGCTGTAAAGAGGATGCAAAGATTTACAACAGTGCTTCTATGAATCTAGATGAAGTATTAGAGGTAACTGTAAATGCTATAAATGAAGGAAAAGATGTAGCAAGAGTACATACAGGAGATCCAAGTATTTATGGTGCTATTAGGGAGCAAATTGATCCCCTTGAAGAAAAAGGTGTTGAATGTGAAGTGATTCCAGGTGTAAGCTCATTTACTGCTTCTGCAGCGGCTATGAAAAAAGAGTTTACACTACCTAATGTTTCTCAAACGGTTATTTGTACGAGAATGGAAGGAAGAACTCCAGTACCAGAAGAAGAATCTCTTGAAAAACTAGCTTCTCACAAAGCTTCTATGGCCATTTTCTTATCTGTCGGAATGATTAATAAAGTCATTGAAAAATTGACCATTCATTATCCTGTCACCACTCCTGTGGCAGTAGTGCAAAGAGCTACTTGGCCAGATCAAAAGATTGTCTTAGGTACTTTAGAAAACATCGCAGAAAAAGTTGCTGATGAAAACATTACAAAGCAAGCTCAAATCTTAGTAGGAAATTTTTTGGGTGACGAGTATGAATTGTCAAAACTCTATGACAAGAGCTTTACACATATGTTTAGGGAAGGAAAATAAACTTGGAAACCTGGGCAATTGTTACAGTAAGTAAAAAAGGGGTTCAAAGGGCGCTAGAAGCAGCAGACCTTTGTAAGAGAAAAATAAATTTCCATATCTATACCCTTGAAAAATACCATACTAATGGAGTGACAAAAGTAGGTGATGATTTAAAGGGAATTGTCCGTGACGTATACAAATCCTATAAGACAATTCTCTTTATCATGGCAAGCGGCATTGTAGTAAGGATGATTAGCCCACATATACAGTCTAAATTAAAAGATCCTGCCATCTTAGTCATGGACGACAAAGGGCAATTTGTCATTAGCCTCTTATCAGGTCATATTGGTGGAGGAAATGAAGATGCTAAGCTTTTAAGTCAAATTATCAAGGCTACACCTATTATCACAACCTCTTCGGATGTAAATGGAAAGATGGCAGTAGATACTTTTGCCATGAAACATAAATTATCTATTGTAGATTATACTCGTGCAAAAGAGATTACTGCTATGATTTTAAATGAAGAATCTATTGCTCTTATCAATGAGGATAAGATTTTCATTCATAGAGATCTTGTATGTGACAATGTAGTCCTGGTCCAAGATTACGATGAATTAGTAAATTATGATGGTGTCATTATCATCTCGCAAAAAGATGAGATTCAACTCGACATACCCTTTGTACAATTAATGAGCAAAAACTTAATCTTTGGTATTGGCTGCAGAAAAGATACGTCAGCGGATGCAATAGTAGACTTTATTTGCGCTATTTTAAAGGAATTAAATATTAGTATACATGCTATTTCAACATTATCAACTGTAGATGTAAAGAAAAACGAAAAGGGCTTATTAAAAGCTAAGGAGCGCTTAGGTTTAGATTTAGAAATCATTTCTCGAAGTGAGATCGCAAAGCATGAGGACAAATTTAAACAATCCTCTTTTGTAAAGAAGACCATCGGAGTAGGCAATGTAAGCGAACCATGTGGATATATTTCATCTCATGGAGGTACTTGTCTCTTAAGCAGAAGGGCGAATGCTGGAATAACATTATCTTTGTGGAAGAAAAATGAGGAGGCTTTAAATGAATAAATTATACGTAGTTGGAATCGGACCAGGAAATAGAGAAAATATGACGTTTTCTGCTGTGAATGCTTTAAAGGACAGCGATATTATTATTGGTTATAATACATATATTGATTTGATCAAAGATCTGATAGGAGGCAAACAAGTAGTAAGCAATGGCATGAGAAAAGAAGTAGACCGTTGCAAAGAGGCCATTGAATTAGCATCTAAAGGAAATACCGTTTCCGTTGTTAGTAGTGGAGATGCAGGTGTTTATGGTATGGCAGGTTTAATCCTTGAGATTATTAGCAAAGAATACTCTATGTCTGATTTTGACGTTCAAATCATCCCTGGTGTAACAGCTGGCAATTCTAGTGCCGCCATATTAGGTGCTCCATTAATGCATGATTATGTGACGATTTCTTTATCAGATTGGTTGACAAAATGGGAAACCATTGAAAATCGTATTCATTGTGCAGGCAAGGGAGACTTTATCGTAGTACTTTACAATCCAAAGAGCAAATCAAGAACAGAATACATCAATAAAACACAAGAAATCCTTTTGCAATATAAATCTCCAGATACTCCAGTAGGCATTGTGCGCAGTGCTTTTAGAGAAGACCAAAGCGTACAGATTTCTACTTTAGGTGAGTTGTCAAATTGTGATGTAGATATGTTTTCAACAGTAATCATCGGAAACTCTAAAACCTATATTAACGGCAAATATATTATTACACCTAGGGGGTACAGCATTTGAAACTAGTATTTGCTGGCACCAAGATGGGTAGACAATATGTTCAGCAATTATTAAAATGTGGTGAAAAAGTCATAGTATCAACAGCTACAGAGTATGGAGCTTCATTATACGAACCTCACGAAAACTTGATTATTAATAATAAGAAGATGAATTATGAAGAGATGCTTGCATTTATCCAAGATAAAAATATTGATGAAATAATCGATACTACCCATCCTTATGCTGTTCAAGTGACAGAAAATATGATAAAATGTGCCAAGAGCCTTAAAATTCCATATCGTGTTATAGAAAGAGATTCATTCATTGAAAAAAAGGGTATTAATGGGCTAATTTTAGCCCATAGTTATGAGGAAGCCTGCAATCTTCTTATAGAAAAAGAAGGTAATATATTACTTGCTATTGGTAGCAATAATGTTCAAGCTTTTCAAAAGATTCCCAAAAATCGAATCTATATAAGAGTATTGCCTACATCAAAGGTATTAGAAAAATGCGAAACTTTAGGCTTTACACCTAAGAATATCATCGCCATGCAAGGACCCTTTAGCTACGAAATGAATCGGATCATTATTCAAGAACATGCTATTAAGTATATGGTCACAAAAGATAGTGGAACATCTGGAGGAGTAGAAGAAAAAATACAATCAGCACTAGATATGGGAGTAGAGGTAGTAATGATTCCAAGAAAGTAGTTCTAGATCTAAGTTCTATGTTCTAAGTAAAATTATGGTCACCTATGGTGACATAAAGATTTTACATAGAACTTACAATATACAACTTAGAACTTAGAACTTAATAGTAGGGGGGATTTGTATTGATATTAGAGGATATTCAAAATGCAATAGGGGAGTTAGACGAGGATTTATTATTTGAACGGATCGATGAATACTTAGGAGGAAATCCTACAGAGGAAAGCGCCTGGGAAATCATTCGTTACAGCCAAAAAGGGACGAGAATTGTCGGCGATCACTATCATAATGGAATATACTTTCTAGGTGATTTAATTTATGCTGGTGAACTCATGACAGAAATCATCGATAAATTAAAACCGTATATTTCCCACTACAAAGAAGGAGACTATATTGGTAAAATGCTCATCGGAACCGTACAAGGAGATCTTCATGATATAGGGAAAAATATTTTTAAAGGAATGTCCGAAGCAGCAGGCTTTCAAGTTTACGATATAGGTATTGATCAATCAGCAGATGCTTTTGTAGAAAAAGCTCATGATATAAAGCCAGATATCATTGGCCTTAGCGGTGTTCTCACATTAGCTATTGATGCTATGAAACGCACCGTTGATGTCATAAAAGAGGCTGGACTTAGAAGTGATGTAAAAATCATTGTAGGTGGTACTCCTCTTACTGATGAGGCTGCAAAGCACATCGGTGCAGACGCATACTCTATTAAGGCCAATGAAGGCGTAGAGATTTGTAGAGGATGGATGGAAAAAAGGGATCTATCACAAATTATATAAATACAAAAAAGCTTAACCATCAGTTATCAGCCATCAGTATTCTAGGATTAGATTCTGAAGGCCTAAGAGATAAACCTTGCTCATATTATGACTAGACAGCTGTTAGGGTCAAAGGGAACTTTCACGACTTTACTTATATATAAGAAAGTCATTGCATTTTTATAAAAAATATGTTAATATGTAGGAAAGTAAATAAATTTATGGGAAAACGGTTAAAATCCGTTGCAGCCCCCGCTACTGTAATTGCTGACGAGCATCTTTTATACCACTGGAAAAATCTGGGAAGGTAGATGTTAGGATGAAGCATAAGCCAGGATACCATTTGCTTTACAATCTTCGGCGGGAAGAGAGATTTCTTAAATTGAATCCCTAATTCCGACCGTGGTGTCGGAATTTTTTATTTACTTACAATGTATTACCTCCTTAATTATTCGGTGAGAAACTCCTACTTCTCACCGAATAAAATTTTATAGACAGAAGGTAAATGTAGATGAATCGAATAATGATTGCAGGAACAAATAGCGGTGTAGGGAAGACAACCATTAGCATAGGCATAATGGCCGCTTTAAAAAAGAGAAATTATGCAGTAGCTCCTTTTAAGACAGGACCTGATTATATCGATCCTGGATTTCATAAATATGTTACAGGAAACCCATCTTATAATCTAGATAGCTATATTCTAAATGAAAACCTTATCAAATATCTGTTAGATCGTTCAACTAAGAACAAAGACATAGGAATCATTGAGGGTGTAATGGGACTTTACGACGGTTTTGGCATTACTTCTAATATTGGCAGTAGCGCTCATATATCAGTTATTACAAAGACCCCTGTTGTGCTTGTCATCGATGCTACAGGTATGTCAAATAGCGCAGCTGCAGTGGTGCTTGGCTACAAAGAGTTCAATAAGAAGGTGGACATACAAGGCATTATCGTCAATCGAGTCTCTGGAGCAGAACATTACAAATTAATTAAAGAAATCATAGAGACGAATACAAATACCAAGTGTATTGGCTATATGGTGAAGAATGGCGATATATCTTTAAGTAGTAGGCATTTGGGTTTAGTACCAGCTGGAGAATTAGAGCATCTGAATACTAATATAGATAAGCTTGTAGATATAATCGAAGAAAGCGTAGATATAAATGCTTTGTTGGAAATTGCAGAGCGCGCTCCACAATTTGAATACGATAGTAGCTATTACGATAACTTTACTAAAGAATATTTACCTTTATATGATGGAAAACGAATTGGTCTAGCAAGAGACAAAGCCTTTTCCTTTTACTATGAAGCTAATTTAGATTTATTACATGATCTTGGAGCTGAAATTGTGGAATTTAGCCCTCTAGAAGATAAAAAACTTCCAGAAAAGTTAGATTCTATATATATTGGAGGCGGTTTTCCAGAAGTGTTTGGAAAGGACCTTGCAAAGAATATAAGCTTTAAAAATAGCTTAAAAGACTATTTAGAACTAGGTGGCAAGTGCTACTCAGAATGTGGAGGCTTTATGTACTTGTCTCAGTCCATTACCAATCTAGATAATACTACAAATAAAATGGTAGGATATCTTCCTATTGAATGTGAAATGACAAAGAGGCTTCAGCGTTTTGGCTATATTGAAATGGATGTAGAAATAGAGGGACAAAAATATACGACAAGAGCCCATGAATTTCATCACTCTAAAATTAAGGAACAAGAGCTTACATATAAATACAGCATAAAAAAATATCGTGATGAAAAAATTTTAAGACAATGGGAATGCGGTTTAGAAAAGAAGAATACCATCGCTGGATATCCCCATATATATTTTTTGAGTAATTTAGAGCTTATGACAAAATTGCTCTAATAAGGCTGAGACTTTCTAGTATCTTTAAAGGAGATATTTAAAAATTAAAATTAAGCAACAAGATAAAGATTTATATTGCATGCAAAAGTTACCGTAGGTGACTTAGTATCATTATATTATAATCAAAAGGGGAATTGTATATGACAAGCTATGTTCACGGTGGGAATGTATGGAGAGAAGGTAATCCAGAAAAGTGGACTGATTTTTCTGCAAATTTAAATCCCTTAGGTCCACCGCAAATCATGATCGATAAAATCAAAGAGAAACTAGATAATATCGTCTACTATCCTGAAGTAGATATGAAGACGCCAACTAATAATATTGCAAAATACTTAGATGTGCCACCACAGCAAGTACTGCCTACAAATGGTGGGATTGGTGCATTATCTCTTATTGCAGAAGCTATAAGACCTAAGAAAGTGGTCATTCTTCAACCTGGCTTTGTAGAATATATGAGACTGGCAAATAATGTAGGTGCAGAACTTATTCATCTACCATTGATTAAAGAGGGAAGGGTAGTTTATCCAAAAAAAGAAATAAAAGAGGTTTTAGATGAAAATACAATGCTCTTTATCTGTAATCCCTCTAATCCTATAGGCTCTACCATGCCAAATGAAATCATGCTAGAAATCTTAAAAAGCGCAGAAAAATGTAGGGCAAAAGTAGTAGTCGATGAAGCCTTTATTGAGTTTGCACAAGAAGATAGTGTCAAACATTTAGTAAAGGAGTACTCTTCATTAATCATAGCAGGTTCTCTAACAAAAATCTTTGCCATACCAGGTATACGATTAGGCTATATTTGTGCTAACAAAGATACCATCAAATCATTAAAGGAAAGGCAAACCCCTTGGAGCTTATCTTCCTTTGCTAGCGATGTGACCTGCGTTTTAGAAGAGACAAAAGACTATGTAGAAAAAACCCTAACACGTAATGAGGTTCAGAGGGAGTACTTAAGAGAAGAACTCGAAAAAATGGGTATTACAGTATTTCCTTCAAAAGCAAATTTCCTACTATTAAATTTGCAAAAGAAGGGTATTACAGTAGACCAACTCCAGGATAAATTAATAAAAGATTATATTTTGATACGAAACTGCTCTACCTATATTTATCTAGATGAGTATTATACGAGGATTGCCGTAAAAAGCAAAGAAGCCAATGAATACTTGATTCAGTGTCTTAAAAAATATTTAGGAGAGTAATACTATGGAACTTTATTATATAGCAATTGCATTTATTATAGACTTAATTATAGGCGACCCCTATTTTCTACCTCATCCCATTGTATTAATAGGGAAGTTTATCTCCTTTATGGAAAAGCTTTTAAGAAAATTTTCAACGAACCCAAAAGCATTAAAAGGAGCAGGAGTGGTATTGCTTATAACTACAGTGATGTTTTCCGCATCTATTGTTCTAGTACCTCTATTTATGCTAAGACAATTTGGTGAACCCTTTTATATAGTAGGCTATGTTTACTTTTCTTATGCTATTCTTTCTACAAAATGCTTAAAGGATGAGGCCGTAAAAGTGAAAAAGGCTTTAGAAAAAAGCTTGGAAGATGGTAGAAGACAAGTAGGGTATATTGTAGGAAGAGATACTACAGAGCTAAGTAAAGATGAAGTAATAAAGGCAACTATTGAAACCGTAGCAGAAAACACCACAGATGGAATCATTGCACCTCTTTTTTTCCTATTTATAGGAGGACCAGCCCTAGCTATGGCGTATAAGGGAGTAAACACTTTAGATTCCATGGTAGGCTATAAAAACGAAAAGTATATTAATTTTGGTTGTGCTTCCGCTATAACAGACGATATTTTAAACTTTATTCCTGCTAGAATATCTGGCTTTGTCATGGCAGGAGCGTCCATAATAGCTCAATTTGATTTTAAAAAGTCACTACAAATCTTACTTCGAGACCACGACAAACACAATAGCCCTAATTCCGCTTGGACCGAAGCAGCAGCAGCTGGAGCCCTAAACATCCAATTAGGCGGTACCCACACCTATTTCGGCAAAGAAATCTACAAACCTACCATCGGAGACTACACAAAAGACGTAGCAGTAGAAGACATCGATCGCATGAATAAATTAATGTTGGTAACTTGTTGCTTGTTTATGGTGCTTGGTTTGTTTATAAAAAGCAGGTGGTAAGGTGGTCAAATATGCAACTCACGTTGCAATGAACAATGAATAGGGAACAATGAACAGTTAAGAATATAAAGGCTAAATAAGTAATCGCATATTTGTACTGTTCGATGTGAACTGTTCATTTTTCATTGTTCATTGAGGAATTAACTTAAATTTCTGCCCTGTCATCCTGAGCGCAAGCGAAGGATCTTAACATTACCTCGCCTTTAGGCGGGAAAGATTTTGCTGACCACCTTGACTACATTTTCTCCTGAAAAAACCCAATAACTTCTTCCATCATATTTGTCGTAACATAATGATTTAATCTAGGATATTCCACATACTTTAAATGAGATGTAGCATTATTCTCACTCATTTTTTGATAAAACAACCTCTGCCCTTGAACCGGTACTACTTCATCTGCTTCTCCATGTAAAATTAACATAGGTCGATTTTTTAACTTTTCTATCCTATTGTATGGATCTAATTCATCAATTTTTTCTTGATCTCTAGGTGCAATAGGCGATTCTTTAATGTGAAAGAGCTCTGCAAATTGTTCATTAGTGTAATTCCAAGAGCAAGAGCCGTTTAATACAGCGAGAGCTTTGATCTTTTCATTGTTTGAAAAAAATCCAGATGCAGTATACCCACCCATTGAGTGACCTGCTACGCCTATTCTATTAGGATCAGCCTGGCATTTTTCTATAGCAGCTTGAACAAGAGTCTCTGATTCTTTGATATTATTTAAAATAACCTCCCAAAAGTATTTACCCATATTTTCTACTTTTTCATGGTCTACAGGATTTCTCTCTCCATGATAGATGCTGTCTGGCAAAATTACCTGAAAACCAAAGCTAGCCAAGGTAAAACCCCTAAACTTCTGTGATTCCTTATTCGAACCCCAACCATGATAAAAAATAATTGTAGGAAGCAGCTCGTCTCTCGCTATTTCTCTTGGTTTATATAAAATAGCAGGAATATCACCTAATTGAACTTTCTCTTCTTTTACAAATGCATTTTTCATAATCTTTCCTCCTAGTAATGAATAGCTATTAATCTATCTATATATACTCACGTTAATCTAATAGTTACACAAAGACCTAAAGTGGGTAAAGATAAGTTACAAAAACTGGTTATATCTTCATTATAAACGGAATTTTAAAATGTAACAATAATATATTGTTTTAAATAAATATAAGTGGGTATAATTACCTTATACAATTTTGGGGGGTATAACATGAATATTAAAGACTTAATTGAGAATTCAAAATCCACTAGAGATTTTAAAGAAAAAAGAGTACCTGAGGAACTGGTTAAAGAGGTGATAAGCTTTAGTAAAGAAGCAAAACCTTTATATACAGATCAAAAGATTCATATGATGTACTTAGAAGATGGCAATATGGTTAATGAAGCACTGGAGGGGATAGCAGGTTTTAATGGCATTATGATTAAAGCACCTCAGTATTTCTTATTTGTAACAGATAATAAAGAACATGATCAAATTAATGTAGGCTACTATGTACAAAAGATTGTCCTAAAAATTCAGGATTTAGGATTAGACTCTTGTTGGATTAGTGTACCCGAAGATGGGCAAATCGTCAAAGAAGCTCTTTCTATAGATGTTGAAGGGGAACCAGCGGCCATTCTTGCTATTGGCTATGATGAAGATGAAAAGAAAGTTATAAATCAATTTAAATGGGGAGAAAACTACTCTAAAACGTCTATGAAAGTTGTAGAGAACAATGTTTCATCTAGACTGTCTATGACGGAAGTAGTCTATTTTGATAAATGGGGAAAGACGGAAACCCTAGATCAGTTTATTGAACTAGGCATGGAGGAAGTCTTTCGCTATGCCGTTATGGCACCTTCTTCTTTTAATAGGCAGCCTTGGAGATTTTTGTTAAAAGATAATCATCTCTATTTAGCCATAAAAGAGGATGATAAAGCGAATGAAGAGTTAGATTTACTAGACGCAGGTATTATTATACTTTACGTAGAACTTTTATTTACCGAAAACAGTATAGACGGAACTTGGAAGATAGAAATTGATGGAGAGAGAAAAGAAACCATCCATATCCCACAGGATTATAAATACATTGGATATTTTTCTACAGAACAATAATAGCGGTTTAAGATAAATTTGAAGAAAAAGCTTGTTTTCTCTATATTCAGCATTTTTTTAATCTTAGTTCTGGCAAATTATTCATACGTAAAGAGTTTAGTAATTATGAGAATTTATAGTTCCTATCACGATTATCACAGTCTTATGAGAAAAAACAATGTAATAGTAGAGATACCAGGAGGTACCAGTACACCACAAAAGGACTGGTACCCTTTTGTCATGACATTTAATGACAAAAGCTTTAAATCAAAAGTAGGGGAAGAGATTGATTTAAGTATTTTATATAATTTCGGTGCCTTTAAAAATGGACGATCTACTCTCTATGATGAAAATTCTCATTATTATAACAGTTTTTATGGTGCCTATATTATAGAGTGTAGAGAAAAACAAAAGGTTTATGGTTTTAATAACAAAGAGGTTAATATAGAGGAAATCTCGGCAGTGGCTTCTCATGATATTGAAGCTTTAGTATTAGATAGTATGGGCTGTATAAATCCTCACGTATGTTTTCAAAATAGAGGAAAGCCCAAAATTCTTGACTATATTTCCTATAACAATTGGGCGGTAATAGATTGTAATATATATATGAATAGCAGCATCCATCAATACAATAGAGATTGTATAAGCTATATTCAATATGGAAAACCACCAAAGGATTATAAAGGGGACAACTTTCCTGAGACCATCTTAGCAGGTAGAATCTACTGCAGATATTTTCCAGAGTATAATGTAAGCATTCTCCTGTATATCATCGCCCCTGATTTTGAAATTATCGAAGAGACAGATAGAGAGATTCTATCAAGAACGAAGATTACATCTAGCGATAACTAAATTTTAGCATACAGTTAGATGGATTTACTTAGAACTTACAACTAAAAGCATCAAAGTCGTTTTTATATTGGAACTCTTTTTTTCTATGGGAATATATATGTATAAAGAGATGAACAAATCTCTAATCTATAATAGAAAAGGGAGAATTCCATGATAGGACCAGAATACAATGAAATAAAAAAACAAATTATGATAGAGCTAGAAAATGAAATAAAAGCCAAGATTGAAGCTGAATTAAAGGCTGAATTAAAAGCAGAATTAAAGGCAGAACAAGAAGCAGAGCAAAAGGCAAAATTAGAAGCAGAACAAAAAGCAGAACTAGACAACAAAAATAAAGTTGAAGGCAAAAATGAATCTGATTCCGATGCTGATTCTGATCTTTATTCAAACGATAAACACTGCCAAAATAACAAACAAATTAATTATAATTTCCTAAGTCAGAAACAATACCAAGGCCAAAAGGCAGATTCTGATGCAGATGCAGATTCAGAAATTGAAATAGAAAAAGAACGTAAAGCAAAATATTATAGCGTCGAATAAACCACAAGAAACACACACTGTAAGTTATTTCGCGATACGTATAAAGATTCAAATAGTGAGTTTTCACTATTTGAATCTACATAGACCTTTATCCCTTAGTCCTTGGTATACATCGGAGGGCTACCACTATTGGTTTAATGGAGGTGAAGCCAATGATTGAAAACAATGAAACAATGAATAAAGATGATCTTGTCCTCGCCGAGAATACTACACCCAAGGCATATGAACAAGCTAGTACCCAATTAAATAATCAAGACTTAGATCAAATTCAATTTAACTCTCAAAATCTCCATATAACTCTAAATGAGAATTCAACGGGAGAAATAATAGGTATAGTCTATTGTCATAAAAGTAAAACCCTTATAGATAATGTGGAAATTTCGTTGTATTTTGGAGATCTTTCTGAAACACCTATACAAAAGGTGAAAACCGA
Organism: Alkalibaculum bacchi; assembly: GCF_003317055.1. Classification (NCBI taxonomy): domain Bacteria; kingdom Bacillati; phylum Bacillota; class Clostridia; order Eubacteriales; family Eubacteriaceae; genus Alkalibaculum; species Alkalibaculum bacchi. The sequence continues at coordinate 177,179 of NZ_QNRX01000003.1, read as the reverse complement.
TAAAACAGGCTATTTTAAATTTGGTGATTTGCCACCAGGTTATTATACATTACTTGCTAAATGCAAAGAATGTGAATATAAATTTCAGTATATTAAGATTTGTTATAATGAGACAGTCTTTAAACAACTAGCCTTAAAATCATAAATTTATATAAAAATGTCTAATATAGTAAGTATAATACTGCAGTAATGTCTACTTAATAAGAACAATGAGCCATAAAACCATTGTTCTTTTTTCATGTAAATATTATAATGAAGAAAAGATATGCTTTTTTACTAGTTTTAAAAGACAGGAGTAGTATTACTATGAATAATAATCGAGTAGTAGCGAAAATACAAAATACAGAATATAGTCTAATGGGCACAGTAGATCAAATACAAATGGATAAAATAAGTGCCAAGGTAGATGATATGATCGATAAGGTCAAAAATTCTAATTCTATACTAGATGGAAAGATGATCTATCTTATAAGTTGCCTAAATTTTGCTGACGAAATACTAAACTTAACGGAAAAAATTGAAACATTAAAAGAGGAAATTCGGGACCGAGACAAAAAATTAGAGGCTATGGATGACGTAATTGAACTAAGAGAGCAGTTGTTTACATATGAAGAATATAGCAAGAATAGTAGTGAATTGAGCAATGAAGCAAAGCTAGAGAGAGATACGGCTTTAGAAGAATTGGATAAATATAAAGAATTGTTTAATCAGCTTAATAAGAAAGTAAAGCAATACAAATTTGATATTGAGGAAAGCAGAAAAACCATTTTAGAGTTGCAAAATCAACTTTATGAAAGCCAAATCCAAATAGAGAAGCTACAAAAAATATAAGCTAATTTTGTAACACAAAAACCTCCTACTCATATAATACAATAGATAAATCAAAAGGAGGTTTAACTTAATGGAAGATGCAAGAATTGAAGGCTTTGGCTGTGGTGGAAATAATATTGAAGTGGAATGTTTAAAAGTTAAAAAGGTTTATTTCTCTTGCCAATTAAGAGAGTGTATCGAAGATCAATTATTTGATCTTGATTTTCCAACTGGTGACAGAAGCGATTTCAAATATGTACGGACTGAATTTGGTGAAGCAAGTGTAGAACCAATTAAATGCGTGCCTTTATTTACAGAAATTGATGAATATTATGCAAGATTAAGAGGAGTCGTAGCTGTACCTGTCTACCTTGTATTTAGAAGAAAATGTGATGGTCAATTATTGAGAATAGCTGCAAATCCAATTATCGAAAAATGCGAACAAAGAGACAATAAAGTAAGATTCCCAATTGACTTAGTTGTTTTCGCACCTGCAGACTTCTTGAGGCAAGGAAGATTTTTCCCTGATGCAGAATCTATAGGCGAAGTAAATAACAATCTTGTTCGTTTTACAGGCAATGATAATGTAGAATTAACAATAGGTTTCTTCTTAATTATTAAAGTACTTTCTGAAGTACAACTTAAGGTTCCGACATTTGGATTCTGTGATGTTCCAGAAACACCATGTGATGAAGTATCACCTATTAGTGATGTATTCTGTGAAGCTTTCTTAGATGAAGATATTACTCCTTTCCCACAAAGGTTCTTCCCACCACAAAGACACCAAATAGGTGATCTTGAAGATGATGATTGCAAGTGCAAACCAAAAAGAAGATCTGACGATGTAGCGAATGAAGTAAGCCCAATAAGACCACGTAAAGATTGTCGTTAATTTTTAGAAGAAGGCTGTGTTTGACAGCCTTTTTTTTGTTATATTCTTTTTCTTTTCTTTGATATGGATTCGTGTTAAACTAAAATGTAACCGATTAAAATAGAATGGGTTGTAAATTTAAAAATTAATAGGAATGAAATATCCTAGAGGCGAAAAGCTAAGGATTGACTGATATTTCAATAGGGACAGGCTTAGCACGATATGATTTTTAGATAAGTTTTAATTGACATCAATCTATCCTTGTGCTAAGATATACTTAAATTCGGACCGAAATAGTGGGAATTAGATTGGGGTGAGAAGGTGAGATTATCATCGAGAGGAAGATATGGTGTCGCTGCAATGTATGAATTATCAACTTATGATGATGATCAATCCGTATCTTTAAAAGAAATTGCCAAAAATCAAGGATTATCATTATCATACTTAGAACAACTTTTTTCGACATTAAAGAAAGAAAGGTTGGTAATAAGTCAAAGGGGTGCAAAAGGTGGGTATAAGCTTGCTAAACCACCTCAAAAGATATCGGTTGGAGATATTATACGAGCAGTAGAAGGACCTATTGAGTTTTCTGAATGTGTAGGCGGAGCGGAAAATTATGAATGCAATAAATCGTCTATGTGCGTTACAAAAGATGTATGGCAAGAAGTTAATGACAGCGTCAATAGCGTGATTGATAATATTACATTACAAGATCTATTAGATAAAAATCAGAAGAAAGTAAAGGAGTAGAGTATATGGAAAGAGTTTACCTAGATTATGCAGCAACAACTCCACTAGATAAAAGAATCTTAGATAAAATGATTCCTTATTTTGACAATAATTTTGGAAATCCTTCAAGTATTTATTTTGAAGGTAGAGAAGCTCGAAAAGCAGTAGATGAAGCAAGAGCTAAGGTTGCAAATGCTATTAAGGCAAATCCAAATGAAATCTATTTTACAGCTGGCGGTACAGAATCGGATAACTGGGCAATCAAAGGCACTGCTTTTGCAAAGCAAAAAAAAGGAAATCACATTATCACTACTGCCATTGAACATCATGCTGTTTTACACACATGTGAATACCTTGAAAAACATGGGTTTGAAGTAACCTATTTAAAGGTTGACGAGTATGGCCTAATTGATTTAGAAGAATTAAAAAGTGCTATTAAAGATACAACGATTTTAATCTCTATTATGTTTGCAAATAATGAAATTGGAACCATTCAACCTATTAAAGAAATTGGGGAAATAGCTCGTGAGAAAAAAATTATTTTTCACACAGACGCTGTTCAAGCCTTAGGAAATGTTCCTATTGACGTAACAGAGATGAATATTGATTTGCTTTCTATATCTTCTCATAAAATATATGGTCCTAAAGGAATCGGAGCACTTTATATAAGAAAAGGCGTTAAATTAGACAATTTTGTTCACGGTGGAGCTCAAGAAGGAAAAAAAAGAGCGGGTACAGAAAATACTCCTGGAGTTGTAGGATTTGGTGAGGCCTGTTCATTAATTACTGAGGATTTAGAAAATCATATTGCTGAAACAGTAAAGCTAAGAGATTACTTTATCGAAAATATCTTTAAACAAATTCCAAATGTAAGATTAAATGGCCACCCTACCAAAAGATTGCCAGGTAATGTGAATTTGAGTTTTGAATTTATTGAAGGAGAATCTTTGCTTTTAAGTCTTGACTTAAAAGGCATATCTGCTTCAAGTGGTTCGGCATGTACATCAGGCTCTTTAGATCCATCCCATGTATTATTAGCTATCGGCTTAAAACATGAGATTGCTCACGGTTCACTAAGAGTATCTATAGGTAAATATACAACAAAAGAACAAATGGACTATGTCTTAGAACAATTGCCACCAATCGTACAAAGACTAAGGGATATGTCGCCATTATATAATCCAAGGGGGTAACAAAATGTATACAGAAAAGGTTATGGATCACTTTGAAAATCCAAGAAATAGTGGAGAAATAGAAAATGCTAGTGGAGTAGGCGAAGTAGGTAATGCAAAATGTGGAGACATTATGAGAATGTACCTAGAAGTTGAAGATGGCATTATTAAAGACGTAAAATTTAAGACTTTTGGCTGCGGCGCAGCAGTTGCTACAAGTAGCATGGCAACTGAGCTCATTAAAGGAAAAACACTAGAAGAAGCTGAAAAGATTACAAATAAAAAAGTAGTTGAAGAATTAGGTGGGCTTCCATCTGAAAAGATACACTGTTCTGTATTGGCCGAAGAAGCAATCAGAGCTGCTATTAAAGACTACAGAGAAAAAGAAAAATCACAATAAAACGAATAAAAGTCAGAGTCCATAGTGACTCTGTTTTTTTTACAAAACTCTAATAATTTTCAATTATAATTGTAAATTTTTGCATATTAACAAAGTGTTGCTTTTGAACTTAGATATTATTTAAGTCCTCTTTATATATGATTGAATCTTTGACTTGTAAGACTTGACCCTAGCACTGATGGCTGAAGATTGGGCGCTGATGGATAAAGTGCCAAGGGCGCTTTCTTGATTGTGTTCAAAGCGTACAAAAGTCATCCTATGAGCGAAGGATCTTACATAATATCGCCTTTAGGCGAGTAAAATTTCCGCTTTCTGCATTCTGCTTTTGGCTACAAAGTACTTGATTAAGTCATGTAATAATTGGTAATATTATAGATATAAAATAAATTAGAATAATTCGCCTTGTTCTAAAAGAAGATAAGGGAGTGTTTATGGAATTTTCAAAGCGTAATAAAGATTTACTGATTGACTTAAGTCTGCTTCTCTTTGCCTTTATTTTGTTGTGGCTCATACGTCGAAATATTATAGAAGTAATAGGACCTTTTATTGCTTCTCTAGTCATTGCTTATTTATTAGACCCATTAGTCTTGTTTTTTCAAAGACGAAAGCTCAGTAGGACTGTATCCATTATTATTGTCTTTGTCATCATCCTAGCTGTGGTTTCAGGGATATTTGCATCTTTTATTCCAAAGTTAGTTAATGAGATCGGTGATTTTGTAGTGGCTTTCCCTAATATTGTAAGAAAAGTAGTCGATTTTATCGAAGGTGTGCAGGAAGGAACGTTACCCTATGATATGGATATGATCCCTTCTTTTATAGACCTAGAAAAAGAGTTAGCCAATTTATCTGAAAAAGTAGTAGCAGCAGTAGGCGCTATTACTACATCCATTATCTCTGGTACAGGAAAGCTATTAGATTTAATTATGATTCCTATTATTACTTTCTATTACCTAAAGGATAAAGACGATGCCATTGGTATCATTGCTAGTATTATTCCAAACAAGTACAAGGGTAAGGTAAAGTCTATAGCAGAGGACATAAGTAAGGTGTTGGGGGGATTTATCCGAGGGCAATTGATTGTAGCTACCTTTGTAGGTCTACTAACGGGCATTGGCTGTGTTCTTATTGGATTACCTTATTCTCTGACTATAGGAGTAGTAGCAGGATTTACCAATGTAATCCCTTATTTTGGACCTTGGTTAGGAGGCATTTTGCCTGTAAGCTTAGCTTTAATTGTAGACCCTGTAAAAGCCATATGGGTTATAGTCTTAATTTTAATTGTTCAGCAAATAGAATCAAATTTCCTTTCACCACAGATTATGTCTCAAAGCGTAGGTCTACACCCTCTTGCGGTCATGTTTTCGGTATTACTTTTCGGAAATATATTTGGAATAGTAGGCATGATCATAGGCGTACCAATTATGGGAACGATCAAAGTATTAGTGGACTATATAAGGGAGTATCGGAGAGATAGGAATCGTATTGATTATGTAGAAGAATAAAAAGCTACATTGGTTGGTTGGTTGGATGGTTGGACTGGAAAACTCTCTTGGCAGAAAGCTGAATGCAGAAAGCGGAAAAAACCAAACTCGCCTTCGGGCGAGATAATGACCCGAGCTCGTGCTTAAGAAATGTTTTTGCTTACCACCTTACCACCTTACCACCTGCTTTTTTGCTTGTATAAATTCTATATCATGTGGTAGAATGTTTTAGTGCATGTAGAACGTAAAAGAAGAAGATAATACTTCTGATTATATTGTAAAGACAATGAAGAAAATAAGTACCTTTAATAAAGTGGAAAAGAGAAAAAATCCATGGCTGAAAGATTTTTATAAAGATTGAAGGGAAGCTGTTTTGGAGTTGAAGGTTAATCCTTACGTCGACGACGTTATCCATAGAAAGATAATCCCAGATTAATGAGGGTGGTACCGCGACACTTCGCCCCTCAATTTCTTAGGGGATTTTTTTGATTAATTAAGGTAGTCAGCAAAACCACACAGTGGCTATAATTCTTTTACTTAGAACTTAAATCTTAAAACTTAGAACGAAATAGGAGGTTAACATCATGAAAAAACTCGGTTTAAATGAAATTAGAGAAATGTACTTGAAATTTTTTGAAGAGAAAGGCCATTTAAGGATGCAGAGTGCTCCTTTAGTACCTATTAACGACAATAGTTTACTATTAATCAATTCAGGTATGGCACCTTTAAAGCCATATTTTACTGGAGATGAAGTTCCACCAAGTAAGAGAGTTGCAACTTGCCAAAAGTGTATTCGTACACCTGATATTGATAATGTAGGTAAGACAGCACGTCATGGTACTTTTTTTGAAATGTTAGGAAATTTCTCTTTTGGTGATTATTTTAAAAGAGAAGCTATTCCATGGGCTTGGCAATTTGTTACAGAGGTTTTAGAAATTCCTGAAGATAGACTTTATGCTTCTATTTACGAAGACGATGATGAAGCCTTTGAAATTTGGCATAAAGAAGTTGGCATATCTGCAGATCATATAGTTCGCTTAGGCAAGGAAGATAATTTCTGGGAACACGGTGTAGGTCCCTGTGGTCCTTGTTCTGAATTATACTATGATCGAGGGATAGAACATGGCTGTGGAGATCCAAATTGTGCTGTTGGCTGTGAATGCGATCGATTTATTGAATTTTGGAATTTAGTCTTTACACAATTTGATAAAGATGAACAAGGTAATTACAAGCCATTAGCCAATCCAAATATCGATACAGGTATGGGGCTTGAAAGAATGGCTACAATAATGCAAGACGTAAATACTATCTTTGAAGTAGATACTATTAAACACGTATTAGATACTATTTGTGGTTTGGCAAATGTTACTTATCAAAAAGATGAAAAGATCGATGTTTCTATTAGAGTTATAACAGATCACATTCGAAGTGTCACTTTTATGGTGGCAGATGGAGTGCTTCCAAGTAATGAAGGTAGAGGATATGTTCTTAGAAGACTTTTAAGAAGAGCTGCTAGACACGGCAAATTATTAGGAATTGATGGATTATTCCTCCATCCATTAGCAGCAGAAGTTGCAAAGGTATCTGGCGATGCTTACCCAGAATTAAGAGAAAAGCTAGAATACATTACGAAAGTAATTCGCATAGAAGAAGAAAAATTCCAAGAGACTATAGACCAAGGGCTTATTCTATTAGAAGATGAAATGAAAGAATTAAAGGCAAAAGGCGAAAAAGAATTATCAGGACAAGCTGCTTTTAAGCTTTACGATACTTTTGGCTTCCCACTTGACCTAACAAAAGATATTTTAGGAGAGTCTGGTCTAACTGTAAATGAAGATTCCTTCAATCAAGAGATGAAAAAACAAAAGGAGAGAGCTCGTAGTGCTCGATTAGATAAAGACATTAGTGCATGGTCTGACGATCCTTTTGAATATTTAGATCAAAGCGTGCTAACGGAGTTTGTTGGTTATAATACTTTACAAAATGAAAGCCCTATTATAGCAATGGTAAAAGAGGGACAGCCTTGTGAAGAAGCAACAGCTGGAGAGGAAGTTTTAGTACTTCTAAAAGAGACACCTTTTTATGCAGAAAGTGGTGGACAGATAGGAGATTATGGACAAATAAAGACTCAAACTGGTGTAATACAAGTTATAGACTGTAAAAAGGGAAGTTTAGCAAGGCACATTCATTATGGAAAAGTAACAGAAGGTACGGTAAAGGTGCAGCAAATGGCTACAAACAGCGTAGACAGGAGTCGCCGTTTGTCTATAGCTCGCAATCATACTTCTACTCACCTCCTTCAAAAAGCACTTCGTGAAGTCTTAGGTGATCATGTAGCACAAGCAGGTTCTTTAGTGGATGAAAAGAGACTTCGATTTGATTTTAATCACTTTGAAAAATTAACCGATGAAGAACTTAGTGCAGTAGAACAAAAGGTAAATGAAGTAGTGTTTCATTCTCCACAAGTTACAGTTTTTGAAACCAATATGGATAAAGCAAAAGAACTTGGCGCTATGGCTCTCTTTGGGGAAAAATACGGAGAAATTGTTCGAGTTGTTAAAGTTGGAGACTATAGTACAGAACTTTGTGGTGGAACTCATTTAGAGAATGCTAGTCAAGTAGGCATATTTAAGATCATCAGTGAAGCAGGTGTTGCATCTGGCATTCGAAGAATTGAGGCTGTTACAGGGAATAATGCTTATTTATATACAAATACTATAGAGGAAAAGCTAAAATCTGTTGCAGCAATCTTAAAAGCAAATCCAGATAATGTAGAACAAAAAATAGAAGATACACTGGCTAATGTAAAAGCTTTAGAAAAAGAGTTAGAAGCTTTAAGAAAGAAAATGAACAGCGATTCTATAGGTGAGTTTATAGATCAAGCAATAGAAATCAATGGAGTAAAGACTATTATCGCATCTGTAGATTCCATGCCTATGAACGACTTAAGAGATTTAGGAGATAAGTTAAGAGATAAGTTACAATCTGGAATCGTGTTATTAGGTGCAAAGAGCGAAGACAAGGTGAATTTTGTCGCTATGGGTTCTAAAGACGTAGTAGGTAAGGGCTTCCATGCAGGAAAACTCATCAAAGAAGTGGCAACAATTGCAGGTGGTGGAGGCGGTGGCCGCCCAGACATGGCACAAGCTGGCGGTAAGAAACCAGAAGCCTTAGAAAAAGCTCTAGGTGTAGCAAAAGAAGTTATTGAAAAGCAAATAATATCGTAAGTACTTGCTTTTTTGTTGTGAATGATTTAAACTTAAATTATAAATAAATACGTTCGAGATATATTCTTAAGGAGGAGCACTCAATATGGATCAAAATAAGGATTTTACTGTAAAGTTTGAACTGGAAAGGGACCGATCTGAAGAAATCAAGCAAATCGTACAAGTTGTTTACACTGCTCTCACTGAAAAAGGATATAAACCTGTTGAACAAATTGTAGGCTATATCATGTCCGGGGACCCTACATTTATAACAAGTCATTTAAACGCTAGAAATGCAATTAAAAAGGTCGATAGAGATGAACTTTTAGAAGAATTTGTGAAAGTATATTTTGACCATTTAAAATAAACAAAGATGAACGAATACAAAATATTACTAGGAGTTGTACCCGCTTATCTCTTTGACGTAAAAGCGTGGTCTTAACTTATAGTAGAACATAAAAATAAGGCCCTGATGAGGGTCTTATTTTTTGGGAAGAATTTTGATAGAGATGACTGGAACCGGCAATACTTATAAGGAGGCATTCATTTTTGATTTACAATACACTTGGCACTACAGGCATGACAGTGTCAAAACTTTGCTTTGGAAGTTTGACTTTAGCTCCTCTTCAAGGAAATTTGAGCATAGAAGAAGGAGGAAAGTTGATTGCTTATGGAATGGAGCGGGGAATTAACTTTTTGGATACGGCTACCCTTTACCAGAATTATGGTGCCATTGGTAAGGCAATGGAATATTCTAAAGAGGAACTGATCATAGCTACTAAATCTTATGATTACGACAAAATAGGTGCACAAAAAAATTTGCATAAAGCATTAAAAGAATTAAATAGAGATTATATTGATATTTATTTGCTTCATGAACAGGAGAGTATTCATACCATTCGCGGGCACTGGGAAGCTATCGAGTATTTAATAAAAGAAAAAGAAAAAGGCACTATTAGAGCCCTTGGCATTTCCACTCATCGAGTTGAAGGGGTTTATGGAGCATGTGAAATTTCAGAATTAGAAGTCATACATCCTATAATAAATGTAAAGGGTTTAGGTATTGAGGATGGCAATAGAGAAGATATGGAAAAAGCCATCTCTTATGCTAAATCAAAGGGCAAGGGAATTTATGCCATGAAAATCTTTGGTGGCGGAAATCTATCTAAGGATACAGAAGAATGTTTTGAGTACGCCCTTAATTTAAAGGATTTAGACTCTATGGCTATAGGCATGATTACTCGTGATGAAATAGACTACAATATTAATAAAGTTTTAGGGCTTAAAATAGATGAAAGTTTGTCCAATAAGGTAAAAAATCGTAATAAAAAATTATTAGTAGAATTTTGGTGCACGGGCTGTGGCACATGTGTAGAAAAGTGTCACCAAAATGCCATGGAAATCATCCATGGAAAAGCAGAAGTAGATTCAGAAAAATGTTTAGTCTGTGGCTATTGTGGAGCCTATTGTCCACAATTTTGTATAAAGGTTGTGTAAGATGAAAGAAAGAATACTTGGCTTAGATGTGGGAGATAAGTATATCGGAGTAGCTGTTTCAGATTTACTCGGGATTACTGCCCAAGGAGTAAGTACCTTAAGGAGACAAAAACTAGATGAAGATCTAGATCAAATAAAAAAAATCGTTGAAGAGTACCAAGTAAAGCAGATTGTAATAGGTTTACCTAAAAATATGGATGGATCTATAGGAATACAAGGTAATAAAGCAATCAATTTTGGGAATTATCTAAAGAAGAGATTAAATTGTGAGATTATCTTTTGGGACGAGCGACTTACGACAAAAATTGCTCAGAATATCCTCATTGAAGGAAATGTGCGAAGAGAAAAGCGAAAAGCTTTTATTGATAAAATAGCAGCTCAAAGTATTTTACAAAATTATATGGATTCGCTGTAATTCATAGTATGTTACCGGATGGAAATGGCATGATGACTAGGAAGTTAGAGCACTCTGTGCATTTCTTGTGGTTAATATAAAGGGAATATAAAAAATAATAAATGAGGAGGACAAAAATGAACGAAGAAAATGAAAACAGAATTGTATTGCTAGACGAAGAAGGAAACGAAGTAGAGTTTGAGTTAATTGTAACTATTGAAAAAGAAGGGGTAGAATATGCTCTTCTTTTAAATGTTGAAGAAGAAGAAGGAGATATGTACGCATTTAGAATCGATCAAGACGAAGAAGGAGATCTCCTTATTCCTGTAGAAGATGAAGATGAGATTATAATGATTCAAGAGCTTTACGATCAACTTGCACAAGACGAAGAATAATTTTTGAAATAGATTTGATATTTTAATATAAGTAGAATCATATTTAGTAGGAGGTCTTTACCTTCTACTGAATAGTATCCGTAAGACAATAAACTAAAAATCTTGAAGTAAGACTTTTATGCTCGCAATGAGATGAAATTTGTATTATTTGACCATTCGACAAGATGTGCATATTATGATACAATTATTAATGATAATAATTATTAAATGATAAGTGGTGAAGAATCATGTCTACGATTAGCCTAAATCGAATTCTTTCAAATGTAAAAGAAAATGGGCATAAATTAACGCCTCAAAGGCGGTATATTATTGAGATAATGATGAAAAATAATCAAGAACATTGGAGCACTGAAGAGATTTATGCAGAAGTAAAAAAAGTGTGTCCGGAAATTGGAATTGCAACAGTATATCGCACAGTACAAATGCTCGAGGAATTGAATTTATTGACGAAACATCATTTTAGTGAAGGTTGTTCTAGATATGAATTTGCAGATGAAACCAAAAATCACAACCACCATCATATAGTATGCACAAAATGTGGAAAGGTCATGGAAATTCAAGATACTTATTTTGATGAATTAGAGCGTCATATTCAAGATGATATGAATTTTAATATTACGAATCACACAGTAACCTTTTATGGAATATGTGAGGATTGTAAAGAGTAAATAGTCGGAACGGATTATATAGAAAGGAGTATGGAATGGCAGCAAAGAAAAGCAAATTAAAAATTATACCATTAGGGGGGCTAGGAGAAGTAGGAAAAAACATCACCTTATTTGAGTATAAAAAGGATATTATTATTGTAGATTGTGGGGTCGCTTTCCCAGATGAAAGCATGTTCGGAATCGACGCCGTATTACCTGATTATACCTATCTTATAAATAACAAAGATAAGATAAGGGCGGTTCTTTTAACTCATGGTCACGAAGACCATATTGGTGGATTACCGTATATGTTAAAACAAATTGACGTACCTATATACGGAACGAAACTTACGATTGGGTTAGTTGAAAATAAATTAGCTGAACATAAACTCTTAAACGCTACTACTAGAAAAGTAGTAAAAGCCAAAGATAAAATTCAAATTGGAGGTTTTGAAATAGAGTTTATCCAAACAAACCATAGTATAGCGGATAGTGTGGCTTTGCATATCAAATGTGAAGCTGCAACAGTAATTCACACGGGAGACTTTAAAATTGACTTTACGCCTATTGATGAAAATGTCATTGACCTTAAGAGATTTACAGAGCTTGGTTCTGAAGGCGTTGATTTACTAATGGCAGATAGTACTAATGTTGAACTTCCGGGTTATACAGTATCGGAACGATCCGTAGGAAAGACATTCATGTCTTTGTTTGATGGAGTAGAAAGTAGAATTCTCGTGGCAACTTTTGCATCAAATATTCATAGAGTGCAGCAAGTTGCAGATGCAGCAAGAGCACATAACCGAAAAGTGGCAATCAGTGGTAGAAGCATGGTAAACGTAACGAAGACAGCTCGAGAATTAGGGTATTTGCATATTCCAGAGGATTGCATCGTAGATATTAGAGACATCAATAAATATGAACCTAACGAAATCGTTGTAATTACTACAGGAAGCCAAGGGGAACCTTTAGCAGCCCTTAGTAGAATGGCAGCAGGTGAATACAGACAATTGTCTATTAATAGAGGAGATTTAGTAATTATCTCAGCATCTGCTATACCAGGAAATGAAAAGATGATTACAAAGGTCATCAATAATCTATATAAATTAGGTGCAGAAGTCGTTTACGAAAAATTAGCTGATATCCATGTATCTGGACACGCAAAACAAGATGAACTGAAGCTTATACACACCTTAGTCGGTGCAAAATTCTTTATGCCTGTTCATGGTGAGTACAGAATGTTAATGAGACATGCTCAATTAGCAGAAGAATTGGGAATGCCTGAAGAAAATGCCATAGTTACCGAAAATGGTGCTGTTGTAGAAGTGGATAAAACGAGCTGTAAAGTTGTCGGAAGAGTTCCTTCTGGGATTACCTTAGTAGATGGATTAGGAATTGGAGACGTAGGAAATATTGTCTTAAGAGATCGTAAGCATCTTTCAGAGGATGGCTTATTTATTGTAGTAGTAACATTAAGCAAAGGTAAAACCGTAGCAGGACCAGACGTAATATCGAGAGGTTTTGTATATGTGAGAGAATCCGAAGAATTGATTAGTCAATCTAGAGACGTGGTAAAAACTGCACTTGCGAAATGTGAAGAAAAAAACATTCACGAATGGAATAAAATAAAAGGTGAGATTAAAGATTCATTAGAACATTTCTTATATGAAAAAACTATGAGAAAGCCAATGATTTTGCCAATTATTATGGAAGTATAATTCACTTTATAGTCCCAAGTCTCCCACTTATATTAGAGTTTTTAGGTGGGAGCACTAATAACTGTTTACCAAAAGCGGAAAATATCGCTTAACACGTAGACTTAATAAAACGAGTAGTTAGTAATAAGCAATTAAAAAATTGCTTATTACTAACTATTAATTATCTCGCTGGAGGTCCTATGAAAGATAAAAAAAGAAAAATGTTATTGCTACTACTACTGATTATAGTAAGTATTGGTGCTTTCATATTATATTATTATAATAGTATAAAGCCCCTTAATCGTAATGGAGAAGAGAAGCTAGTAGAAATCCCTTCAGGATATTCACTAATGGATATCGCTGATTTACTGGAGGATGCTCATATTATAAAAGACAAATTAAGTCTAAAAATCTATGCCATCACAAAAGGATATGCAGGTCAAATTAAAGCTGGAAAATATATTTTAAGTCCTAGTTATTCTGTAGGAGAAATCGTAGAAAAAATTGCTAGAGGGGAGACAGCCAGGGAAAGTATCGTGATAACGATACCTGAAGGATGGAATCTTTCACAAATAGGAGAAGCACTAGAGAAAAATGAATTAGTATCTAAAGATGAGTTTATAAAGGAAACAAATAATATCGCTAAATATCAAGAGGAATTTCCTTTTCTTTCAGGTATTAAGAATATTGAGGAGAGAAGTTTAGAAGGGTATTTATTTCCAGATACATATTATTTTTACAAAGAGGATGATTCAGAAATAATCATTAGAAAGATGTTATCTCGCTTTGGGCAAATATTAAAACCAGAATATGAAGAGCAGGCAGAATCCCTTAATATGACCATTGACGATATTGTTATACTGACGTCTATTGTAGAACAAGAAACAAAATATCCAGAAGACCGACCTAAAGTTGCAGAAGTATTTTATAATCGATTAGAAATAAATAAGCCATTGCAATCGGATATTACGGTATTGTACGCATTAGGAGTAAAGAAGGAAAGAGTCTTGTACAAGGATTTAGAAGTAGAATCTAAATACAATACCTATAAATACCCAGGTTTGCCTATTGGTCCTGTAGGCTCCTTTTCAGAAGCTGCCCTAAAAGCCACACTGTATCCTGATGACAATGATTACCTATACTTTCTTGCAAAACCAGATGGGTATTGCGTATTCAATGAAACTTTTGAAGAGCACGATGTAGATGTGAACAAATACTTAAGATAAAGATATAGTCACTAGACACTAGTCCCTAGCACATGTCGCCTGGGGCGACGTAATGATATTCATGGTTTATACAAACTCCAGGGGACATACATAGAAGGGGACACATTTTAAATGTGTCCCCTTCTATGTATGTCCCCTTCTATCTGCAAAAAATCAAACTCTACGGCTACTATTGTAGGTATTTATGCTAGAGACTAAAGACTAGAGTCTATGGACTGCATCTAAGGACTGCATCTTTACGGAACAATTTTGATACAAATATAAAAAAGTGATATAATATGAAAAATTACTAAGGCAAGTCTTGAGGTGACAAAAAATGAGTAATATAAATTATGATTATATAGAAGATTATCTTAGGAGTCTTCTTCACGAAGAAGACTCTTTATTATGTGAATTAGAATCTTATGCTATGGAAAACCACGTACCCATTATTCATCCAGAAGTAAAGCAACTACTTTCTGTGATCATTAAGAGCAAGAAAATAGAGTCGATTTTAGAAATTGGTACCGCCATTGGTTATTCCTCTATTGCCTTTTGCAAAGCAATGAATAAAGGCAAGGTTACTACGATTGAGATTAATGAAGAGATGAAAAATCTTGCTACTAAAAACATCAAAAGAGCTGGATATGAAAATAATATTGATATCATCCTGGGAGATGCAAATGAAGTTATTAAAAGCATTACAGGAAAGTACGATTGTATCTTTTTAGATGGTGCAAAAGGACATTATGTACATTTGCTAGAGGACTGCTTAAACTTATTAAATCCAGGGGGATTGCTTATTTCAGATAATGTCCTCTTTAGAGGCATGATCGCTAGCAAGGAGCTTGTAAAGAGAAGAAAGATCACTATTGTAAAGAGAATGAGAAAATACCTTGATGTGATATCAGAACATCCCCAATTAGAAACGAGCATTGTACCTATTGGAGATGGATTGGCGATTAGTTATTATAAGGTGGTCAGGTAGTCAGGTGGTCAGGTGGTCTGTAAAATCTTAAAGTAAAAAGCTGAAGGCTGAAAGTGGAAAGTGGAAAAAACTTGCCACAGGCGAGATAATTCTTAACTCTAAATTGTAAATTCTCAATTGTGCGCAAAGCGCACACAGGTCATCCTGAGCGCAGCGAAGGATCTCACATACGAATGTTAGAAACCACAAGTTATCTGATAACCACATAACTATCGTTTAACTACCGTTCAACTATTGTTCAACAACTGTTCAAAAAAAGGAGAGTATTATTTATGAAAAAACCAGAGCTGCTTGCGCCAGCTGGAAATATGGAAAAATTAAAATATGCATTACATTACGGCGCTGATGCTGTATATTGTGCTGGAAGTCGTTTTGGACTTCGTGCTAAGGCAGGTAATTTTAGCCCAAAAGAATTAAAGGAAGCTGTAGAATACGTCCATAATCGGGGCAAAAAAATCTACGTTACTATGAATATTATCGCTCACAATGAAGACTTTGAAGGTATGAAAGAGTATATTAAATACCTAGAAGAATTAAAAGTAGATGAAGTCATCGTAGCTGACCCAGGAATCATAGGATTAATAAGAGAGACAGCACCAAATCTTAAAATCTCTATGAGCACCCAAGCCAATACAACCAATTACTATAGTGCTAAATTTTGGCATGACATGGGCGTAAAGAGAATCGTTTTAGCAAGAGAGGTGAGCCTAAAGGAAGTAAAAGAAATTGTGCGTAATACCCCAGATACTCTAGAAATTGAAACATTCATTCATGGGGCAATGTGCATCTCTTACTCAGGCAGATGCCTTCTTAGCAATTACATGGCAAATCGAGATGCTAATAAGGGAGATTGTGCTCAACCTTGCAGATGGAACTATTCTCTAGTGGAGAAGACGAGAGAAAACGAACACTTTCCCGTTTACGAAGATGAAAGAGGAACTTATGTGTTTAATTCAAAAGATCTCTGTTTAATAGACCAAATTCCAGCATTAATCGATGCAGGAATAGACAGCTTTAAAATTGAAGGGCGAATGAAAAGCGTGTTTTACGTTTCTAGTGTAACGAATGTTTACAGAAAAGAAATTGATCGCTATTTGAGTGATCCTGAAAATTATACATTTGATCCAGAGAGTTTTGAGGAGCTAAGAAAAATCAGCCATAGGGAGTATACAAGTGGTTTTTCTCAAAATAAACCAACGAATAAAGATCAAAATTACGATTCTAGCACCTATGTAAGAAATTATGACTTTGTAGGTATAGTATTAGACTACGACGAAAAAAGCCAAATAGCTACTATAGAACAAAGAAACAAGATCGAAATAGGGGATCATATCGAAATCATGACACCAAAAGAAGATTTTAAAACTCAATTCGTCACAGAACTATATGACGAAAAAAATGAACCCCTAGAATCCACTCCGCATCCAAAGATGATTTTTAAAATGAAGATGACTCAACCAGTAGCAGCCATGGATTTGTTGAGAAAGAAAGTTTGAAAAGCAGGTGGTCAGGTGGTCAGGTGGTCAGGTGGTAAGGTGATCAGCAAAATCTTAAAAAGCGGAAAGCCGAAAGCGGAAAGCGGAAAAACCACACTCACCTTCGGGCGAGATAATGATCCGAGCTCCTGCTTTTGTCATCCTTGAGCGTAGCGAAGGATATTAAACCCTAAAGCATTGGCTCTAACAAAAAAGCCACCAGTTGTGGCAAGGGTTTCACATAGAACTTAAAACATAGAACTTAGAACTTAAAATGCATATTCTCCCTTTATTTGGTACAAAATAATAGTATCAAACAAAGGGAGTTTTTTTATGCGTCGAGATCGAATCGTTGCCTTTGCCTTTATTTTCTTATTAGCTTTTACTATTGTGGGGGCTCGGACTGCTTATTTGCTACTAGATGACAGCAACAATGTGACCTCTTCCATCTCTAATCAAATAGAGAGAAGTAGTACGTTGTTTTATCCTAGAGGCCGCATAATGGATCGAAATGGGATCGTATTGAGTCCAAAGGTAAATAAAAAAGAAGGAGAAGTTCCTATAAAAGAATACGTAGCCGATGTGGGGGAAGATGTAGTTGGAAAAGTCTCTTATAATCCTAAGGATACGACAGCTGAAGGGATAAAAGGAGAGTCTGGTTTACAGGCTTTATACGATTCTACACTCAATGGAGGCAGCCCAATAAAGATTTCTTCTTATAGAGATGGACGAAATGAGGGATACGCCCCAATATCCGTACAAGTATATGGAGATCATGTGAACGAAGGGACGGATCTTGTTACCACCTTAAATTATCATATACAAAAAATTGTAGAAGATGAGCTGGATCTTACCTACAATAAAGAAAAATATGAAGGGATTGCAGCCGTAGTCAGCGATGTGCATACTGGCGAAGTCTTATCTATGGCCTCTGTAGGAGATTTAACAAATAAAGCTGTTCTCAACTATCAACCAGGATCAGTTTTTAAAATACTGGTATTTGCACAAGCTCTTGAAAAAGGCATAGTCGATTTAGATACGACTTTTGAATGCAAGGGAACTATTGAAGTCGATGGGAAAATAAAAAACTGTAACAAATCAGAGGGTCACGGCAAAATCAATACAGTGGAGGCCTTTGCAGAGTCCTGTAATATTGCAGCCTATGAAACTGGTATGTTGTTAAATCAATCTAGTGAAAATGATACTTTACTTTATAATGATGTACTGGAATTGGCAAAACAATTTGGCTTTCAAGATGAAAATGTCGAGAAGACTAAAGACTTTCCTCTGAGTTACTCTTATTCAGCTCCTATTATTCCTTCAAAGATATCTGTACCCATGGATGTGTTTAATATGTCCCTAGGACAAGGAACAGTTATGGCATCACCACTGATGATGACAAAAATTGTACAAACCATTGGAAATGATGGGGTGTTAATTGAACCTACAATCGCTTTAAAAGAAGTGAGTCCATTAGGACAGCAAAAAGAGATGAAAAAAGTAGAAAAGCAGATTTTCTCTAAAGAAGTTAACGATACGCTAAAAATTCTCCTTAGAGAAGTAGGCAAAACTGGTACTGGAAAGAACAATACTCTCGAAGAGCGGGGAGGATTAGCAGGTAAAAGTGGTACTGCTCAGCACATTGAAGAAAGAGAAGCCCACGGTTGGTTTACAGGCTATTTTCCAGCAGATAATCCTAAGTATGCTATGACAATTTTTGTAGAAGAAGGTGGCAGCTCCGCCACTACAGCATTACCAATTTTTGATAGCATAGCAAATAAGATACTGAATTTGTACGATTAAAAGATAGCTACCAGCATCCAGGCTACTAAGGTGACCGAAAAGGTTTGCGATCAATCCTAAATTTACACCCATCTTCCAATTCATAGAGCCGAAGCATTAAGCCACCATTGGTGGCTCAAGTACTGGTTGCTGATTGCTGGACGCTGTATTATGCACCTGTCCCTAAATATACAAACAAAGCACAAAAGAGCATCCTCTTGCATATATATTAAGAAATGGAACACATGGGGGTGCTTTTCTTGTTTGGATCATTTATGGGAATAATCGTTTTACTTAAAAATATTTTTTTCCTACTAGGCTATGTCAGCGGTAATTCTTTTCCCAATCCTTTAAGTAAGGAAGACGAGGCAAAATATCTTGATTTATACAAACACAAAGAGGATTATGAAGCAAAAAATATACTTATAGAACACAATATGCGACTAGTAGCTCATATTGTGAAAAAATATACTTTTTCTAATATTGAAATAGAAGACTTAATATCAATAGGTACAATTGGTTTAATCAAAGCCATATCAACCTTCAATCCAGATAAGGGAACAAGACTTGCAACTTATGCTTCAAAATGTATCGATAATGAAATATTAATGTACATAAGATCAGAGCAAAAAACAAGGAACGATGTTTCCCTATATGACCCAATTGGAACGGATAAAGAAGGAAATAAAATATCCTTAATGGATATTTTAGGTACTGAAGGAGACACGGTATACGATAATGTATTATTAGCAATTCAAGCAAAAAAACTAGAGGAAATCATGAATAGAATATTAAATATACGAGAAAAAGAAATTATCATACTTAGGTACGGTTTAGATAATCATGATAGACGAACTCAAAAGGAAATAGCAGATGAAATGGGCATATCCCGCTCTTATGTATCGAGAATTGAGAAAAAAGCAGTTCAGAAATTAGCTCAAGAATTTTCGAAACAAAGTTTTGAATAAAAGTAGGTGGTCAGGTGGTCAGGTGGTCAGGTGGTAAGGTGGTCAGCAAAAGCAAAAAGCCACCTCCGGTGGCACAGGTTTTATTTACAATTTACGACTATAAACAGCTACATAGTGGAACTTTATTACAGTATATGGTATAATAGTGAAAAAATGTAACATTATACCAGGTGATAAGATGAAAAATGAGAAACAAATGGGAGACTTGTTGTTGAATAGTGGAGTGATAGATGAAAATCAATTATCTAAAGCTCTTTCTGTACAAGCTAAGACTGCAAAAAAACTTGAAGAAGTTCTTCTGGAGGAGGCGTTTGTAGACGAGGAAGACCTCATTAATATAGTATCATTACAGTTAGGTGTCCCCCGGGTAAATTTTATGAATATAACGATTGACTCCGAGGCTGTAAGTTCAATTCCCTACGTATTAGCTAAAAAACATATTGCTTTACCCCTTAAATACGATGAAAAAAGCAATCTTATTGTAGCAATGAATGAGCCTCTAAATTTAATTGCAATAGAAGATCTTAAGCTAGTAACCCAAAAGAGAATAGTACCATATATAGCTACGAAGAGTGAAATCATCAGTTATATAGAAAAATTTTATAATTCTTCTGATGCCCAAAAGGCAGTCGAGGAGTTTAATAAAAGTCAAAGTGTAGGTGATAGGGTGCAAGAGGAGATTGAAGACGAATCTTCTATAAATAATGCCCCTATCGTTCGAATTGTAAATAATATCATTGAAAAAGGGGTTCGATCTAAGGCCAGCGATATCCATATTGAGCCCTTTGAACATTCTGTTTACGTTCGAATGAGGGTAGATGGAGTTTTACAAAAGCTCATAGATGATCTGAATATTAACACTCATAATGCAGTGGTAAGCAGAATAAAAATCCTCAGTGATTTAAATATAGCCGAAAGACGTCTCCCTCAAGATGGAGCATTGGTTATGCATATAGACAATAGAGATATTGATTTTCGTATTTCTATTCTTCCCACTATATACGGAGAAAAAGTCGTAATCCGCATATTAGATAAAGGACAATTCAATCTAGATTTTAATGCATTACATTTTACAAATCATGAACTTTCAATGGTCAAAGATTTTATGAAAGCACCTCATGGGATTATCTTAGTGACAGGCCCTACTGGTAGCGGCAAGAGTACTACTTTATACACGATATTAAGAGAGTTAAATTCATATGAAGATAATATTATTACTGTAGAAGACCCAGTAGAACTAAAAATAAACGGCATTAATCAAGTTCAAGTAAATATGAAGACAGGTCTAACTTTTGTAGAAGGATTGCGCTCCATACTTAGACAAGACCCTGATATTATTATGATTGGCGAAATAAGAGATTCAGAAACAGCTAAAATAGCCATAAGAGCTTCTATTACTGGTCACTTAGTATTAAGTACCATACACACTAATGATGCCGTGTCTACTATTACTCGATTAGTGGATATGGGAGTAGAGCCTTATCTTGTCTCTTCTTCTATTTTAGGGATTATTTCTCAAAGATTAGTGAGAGTTCTCTGTAGCAGATGTAAGACAATCCGCAAAGCTACAAGCGAAGAACAACAACTACTAAATATGCCTGAAGGAGAACTCCTATTGCACTACCCAGTTGGATGTAATATTTGTAATAATACTGGCTATAGAGGTAGGCGAGGAGTTCACGAAGTAGTCAAGATTGACAAAAAAATGAGAGAAGCGATTTCGAAAGGATTTAGCTATGATCAACTAATAGATCAAGGGAAAAAAAGCGGCATGGTACCTTTAATCCAAAACGCAAAAGAACTAGTATTACAAGGAATTACAACGATTGATGAAGTACTGAACATTTCGTTTTTTGACTAAGTAAGTAACAATTGTTCAACTACCGATTAATAAAGGTTATGTTATGGTAAATAATGTAATTATATGTTATTATTTGTAATAATGGGGTATATATGCAGCGATGAGTTAGAAAGTTAAGAAAAAATAATTGAGGAGAGGTTCATGGCTGTATATCAATATAAGGCTAAAGATAAAACAGGTAGAACTATTAAGGGACATTTTGAGGCCCAAAGCCGGGAAGAAGTTCTTAAATACATGCGAGAAAGATCATATTATCCTCTAAGTGTAGAAATACAAAAAAAATCTTGGAATATAAATGTAAACTTAGATATCAATAGAAGAGTAAAAGTAAGGGATTTGGCTATATTTTGTAGGCAGTTTGCCACTACTCTTAAATCGGGCATTACTGTAGTTGAAGGTTTAAGCCTTTTAAGCAAGCAAACAGTACATAAAAAGCTGTCTCAAGTTATAAGTGATATTTGTGATGATATTTTAAAAGGCAATTCCCTTTCTGAGGCTATGAGTAAGGAGACTTCTGTTTTTCCTAATTTATTAATCAGTATGGTAGAAAGTGGAGAAGCAAGCAGCAATTTAGATCGTGTAATGGAGGATATGGCAGATCATTTTGAGAAGCAGCACAAATTAAATCAAAAAATAAAGAGCGCTTTTACATATCCTGTTATCGTTTCAATTGTAGCAGTATTGGTGGTAGGACTTCTTTTAACCTTTGTAATGCCCACCTTTGTAGGTATATTCGATTCCTTTGGTTCTGAATTGCCATTTCCAACTAAAATGATCTTATGGATTAGCAACAGTTTAAAGAATTTTTGGTATATATATTTGTTTATTATAAGTACAACGATTTTCAGCTTAAAGAAATATATAGATACGCCAAAAGGGCGCTTCATAGTCGATAAACTCAAAATAAAAATGCCTTTATTTGGAGAACTAAATAATAAAGTCTTTATGGAGCGATTTGCCAGTACAATATCCGTCCTTCTTTCAAGTGGTGTGGATATTTTAGATGCTATAGAGATTGTTCAGAAGGTTGTAGGAAATGAGTATATTAAAGCTAGCCTAGAAAAAGTAAAGATAGGCGTACGTGAAGGCTATGGTCTAGGAAAGACAATAGAATCCACAAGAGTTTTTCCACCTTTAGTATATCAAATGATTGATATAGGCGAGCGCTCAGGCTCTTTAGACTATGTATTAAAGAAAATCTCCACCTTTTATGAAGACGAAGTAGAAAACTCTATACAGCAGCTCACTACTATGATCGAACCCTTGATTATCGTTTTTTTAGGGGGGATAGTAGGATTTATAGTCATATCAATGATCTTACCTGTATTCGATTTGTATAATATTATAGGATAAGTTAGTTGGTTAGAGAAATACAACACTACGATAAAAAATAAATAAAGGAGGGAATAATGGTGTTGAGTATGCAAAAGATATTAAAGAAAAGTGAAAGTGGTTTTACATTGGTGGAATTGATTGTGGTTATTGCGATTTTAGGTTTATTGGCTGTAATTGCAGTGCCAAGAGTTGTAGGGGCTATAGAAGATGCAAAATACACTGCTACAGAAGCAAATGTAAGAACTTTAAATGGTGCTGTAGCATTGTATTTAGCTGAAGATGGTAAAGGAGTCGACACACTTGGTGATAGTAAAACTGAGGCATACAATGCGCTTCATGGGGAGAAACTAGTGACACTTGAGGAAAAAGATTTGGAAAATATAACGTATGAGAATGGAGTATTTAGAAATAACTTAACAGATCCTAATGAGACAACAGAACAACCATCAGATGGGTAAATATATCTTAGAGATATAAGTTTTCTTACTTATAACACAAAAAAGAGTAGGATCTTATAAATTGATATACTCCTCCTTATGATAAACAGTTTTTATTATTTAAACGGTCTACCATAAGGGAAGCATATCATAATAAGAGATCTACTCTTTTTTTACGATAGAAATGTCCTTTTTTTACCCTTGCTACTGATCCAGTTATCGAAGGTCTTTGACCTGCAAAGTCTAACCCTAAAATACTGGTGCCTGATTGCTAAAGTGCATTCTTATATTCTACTATCAATTTTATACCTTAAACTTTACACTTTATCTTATGTTGTATTATCTCTATCGTTTTACTTGACTTAATTTGAAAAATAAAATAAGATGTTTTTATAATAATAAATATTGAATCTATGTAACATTTTATAATTGATATATAAAATTACAGTTAAGTTATCTTTGGTATAGCATAGACTTAACAATATGAATAAGATTAATAAGGGTGTGCAAGTAAATGAGTGACATAAAAAAAATTCAACAAGAGAGAAATCAAAATTTTAAAAATATTTATGAAAGTAAAATTCCAAATAGAGTACCTGTAAATATAACTTTGCCTTTTGAGACGATTGCAGAGTTGGCAGGTTTAAATCTTTTAGAAGCACAGTGGAATCCTGAACTCATTGAACCAGCTGTACAATATGTTTCAGAAAGAATGTACACAGATGTAGTACCAGGAGGTACTTCTCTTAGGTTCCCATCCTATTATCAAACATTACAATCTAAATCTTTTGTTATGGGAACAAGTGGAGTCTTTCAACATCCTGATGTGTCGGGAATGAAACCAGAAGATTTTGATTATCTAATTTCCAATCCTTTAGAATGCATTTACGAGATCGTTATTCCTAGATTATATACAGGTTTAGATTTAAACAATCCTATAGAGATGATGAAAAAATTTACAAAAGCTTTTAAAGGATATCAGCAGGATAAAGCTATCACAGGAGCAATTGAAAGTCGAATAGCTGAAAAATACGGTTATTGCTCTATAGTACCTACAGGCTCAAGCGGCTTTACAGAAGCTCCGTATGACTTTTTAGCAGATACTCTCCGAGGGTTTAGAGGAATTGCAGTAGATATTCGAAGAAGGCCTAAACAATTACAGGCAGCGATTGAAGCCTTATATCCTATTGTACTTAAAAAGGGAATGCCTAAGACGATTTCAGATTATGGTCATGTATTTATGCCTTTACATATGCCTACTTTCATGAGAGAAGTTGATTTTGCTAATCACTGGTGGCCTTCTTTTAAAAGACTGTTAGAAGAATATGCAGCTATGGGCATCCACTGTAAAATCTTTTGTGAAGACAATTGGGATAGATATTTAGATTATCTAAATGATCTTCCAACGAATACAGTTTTGCTCTTTGAATACGGTACACCTAAACGGATTAAGGAGAAGGTAGGAAAGAAACACATCATATCAGGTTTGTATCCAGTAACATATTTTAAGAACCATACAAAAGAAGAGTGTGTAGATTTAGCAAAAGAGTTAATAGACACTCTAGCCCCTGGAGGAAAGTATATCTTTGATTTCGATAAAAGACCACTAAGCGGTGCAGAAGTAGATTTAGAGAAATTTAATGCAGTAACAAAAGCTGTTCATGAATACGGTGTGTATACGAGCAATATAGGAGAAGTAGTAGGGGATGTGTTTTATAAGAAGGATTACACAATAGATCCTAAAAATAGAACCTTAGACAGCAAATACTATCTCACAAAAGAACAAATGTTAAAAGAAAACCCATCATTAACAGAAACAGGAGCAGATCGAATGGCTTCCGTTGAAGATGAAATCTTTGATTTTTTAAATTTCCTGCTTATGTAGTACGTAAGAAAGAGGAGTCACCTTGTGTGTGTCTTGTCTTTTTTTTGTGTTGTTAGTAGGTGGTAATGTAATAACTTGATTTTTCCACCCATCAAAGCTATCATAAAATCTATATACATAAGAAAACGAGGAGCTTAAGGTGAAAAAGTTTTTTCAAGATGTAGAGATATTATATAATAGTACTTTATCAGATGAGGATAATAATCTCTTTATTATTAAAGCGGTCTTTTTAAAGTACCTTTATGACAATGAGTATATCTATGAGGTGAAAGAGATTCTAAGAGGGCCTTTTACTATAGATAGAATAATTTCTCAATGGGCAAAAGAAGAGATTCATTCTTTTAAAGAGGAAGAGCGATTCTTAAATGAAAGATACTATCCCATACTACTAGACTATATTAAAGGTGGTCACACTTTTAAAGGGATTAACAGCAATATAATAGGTTTTGTATATGAACATATATCTAGTGAAATATCAAAAAAAAAGAAGGGAATGTTCTATACCCCCCCTTCGATTGTAAAACATATGATTGATATTTTACACGTAGATTTTAGTACAAAACATAAAGTATTAGACCCTGCTTGTGGCAGTGGTTTCTTTTTGTCGGCTTGGTATGATGAAATTCTTTCTACAGTAAACTCCAATTCTGCAGAGTGTAGACTTAAACTACATCAATTTATTTTGACCAATCAATTATTTGGCATGGACAAAGACCCTATGGCAGTATTGATTTCAAAACTGATTTTACATCTAAAGAATCCCATCTTTACGCCAATTCACAATTTTTTTTGTCAAGATGCCTTATTAGATCAAATAGATCAGTCCTTACAATCATCCTTTGATTATATCATCGGTAATCCTCCTTATATTGGTCATAAAATGATCGACAAGAATATATCCTCTATTTTAAAAAAACAATATGGAGATGTTTTTTACGATAAAGGAGATTTATCCTATTGTTTTTTTCCACTAGGTGTCTCCCTTTTAAAAGAGGAAGGACAGCTTATCTATATTAGCTCACGTTACTTTATAGAGTCTCCAAGTGGGAAGGGCCTACGAAAATATATATCTAGTAATACTAGAATTAATAAAATCGTAGACTTTAATGGAAATCGGCTCATAAAAGGAGCAAAGGTAGATTTAGTAATTATTCATTTGTCAAAGCGTATAAGTGAGAAAAACTCCATGGAGGTATATAAATTAAAAGAAGATTTAAAAGTAAAAGACTATAGTGAAATCTTTCAGTCTGATAGTTACAAGGGATTTTTTATGCCTCAAAGTAATCTGCGAGAAGATGGCTGGATTCTCGCCGAGAAGATAGCGCACGATATTTTGAAGAAAATAAATGATAAAACAACAATAGCTTTAGAGGAAATCTGTGATAGTTTTCAAGGGATTATTACAGGCTGTGACAAGGCTTTTGTCTTAGATGATGGAGATAAAGAGTTGTTTGATAAAGAACTACTGGTTCCTTGGATTAAAAATAAAAACATTCAAAAGTATGAGATTACTGACAGCAAAAAATATCTCTTGTATACGGATTATATAAAAGACATAAGGAAGTATTCTAAAGCAGAAGAATACTTAAATCCATTTAAAGAAGTTTTGAGCAATCGACGAGAATGTAAGAGCGGTATCAGAAAGTGGTATATGTTGCAATGGGGAAGAAATCCAGATAACTTCACTCGTCCTAAAATTGTCTTTCCTTATAAAGCATCCTATAATCGCTTTGCATATGATCAAAATCATCTTTTTTTCAGCGCAGATATTTACGCCTTGGTTTTAAAGCACAATCTCTTTACGGAAAATATGAGCTACAAGTACCTGGTTTGCTTATTAAATAGCAGTCTTTATGAGTTTTATTTTAAAACCTTTGGAAAAAAACTAGGTGGGAAATTGTATGATTATTATCCTAATACGGTAATGAGATTAAAAATTCCTAACTCAAATATCAAGATAAAAGACAAATTTAAAGAGTATTATGATAATATTAAATATTATACTGAAGTAGGCGAAAAAGAAAAAGTAAGGGAAGTTATGGACAGGATAGATGATGAATTGTACAAATATTTTGGACTAAGTGATGAGGAAAAAAGGGCGGTTACAAGCGTTTAGCTACCACTTTTGCATTGTGATTTTGCTTACTGCCTTACTACCTTACTACCTTAGAAAGGAGCTGATCATATGAACATAATCGATTTTCGTAGCGATACGGTGACTATGCCCACAGAGAAGATGAGGGAAGTTATGGCTGGTGCTTTAGTAGGTGATGATGTATACCGTGAAGATCCTACAGTAAGTGCTCTAGAAGAAATAGCCGCTAAAAGACTAGGTAAAGAAGCTGCCTTATTTGTACCAAGTGGCACGATGGGAAATCAAATAGCCGTAAAGACTCATACAATTGCTGGTCATGAGGTGATTGTAGAAAATAAAAGTCATATATACAATTATGAAGTGGGAGCCCTAGCATCTATTTGTGGAGTGCAAGCTCATCCAATAAGCAGTGATCTTGGTGCAATAAATCCAGACACTTTAAGAGAAGCTATACGAGAAGAGGATATTCACTATGCAGAGACGGGACTAATCTGCCTAGAAAACACTCACAATCAACATGGTGGAATGGCAGTACCAATAGAAAATATGAAAACTGTTTACGAAATTGCACAGGAGAATCAAATTCCCATTCACTTAGATGGCGCTAGGATTTTTAATGCAGCTACCTATCTAAAAACGGATGTTAAAAACATTGCTGAGTATGCAGATTCTATTATGTTTTGCTTGTCTAAAGGATTAGGTGCTCCTATAGGTTCTATATTAGTAGGAGATAGAGAGTTTATTGAAAAAGCAAGAAAAGTCCGTAAGATGTTTGGCGGTGGCATGAGACAAGCAGGTATTATCGCTGCTGCAGGAATTGTGTCATTAGAGGAAATGATACATCGATTAGAAGAAGATCACATTACAGCGAAAGCCTTAGGGGAAGGTTTGTCTGAGATAAATGGCTTAAAAGTGGATCTTAAGACGCTCCAAACCAATATCGTCATGTGCGATGTAATCAACCCCAAAATAGACACCAATCAATTAGTAGAAGATCTAAGAAAAGAAGGAATCCTCTGCGCAACTGCAGGAGTGAATCGAATCCGATTTGTAACACATTATCCGATTGCTGTAGGAGATATTGATTATACGTTAGGAACGATTCTTAAGGTGGTTGGGTAGGCAGCTAGCTGATTTGTAAGGTGGTCAGGTGGTCAGGTGGTAAGGTGGTCAGGAAAAACTTAGAGAGAGGCGTTTTGAAGAAAGTACAGAACCAAAAATTCCTATTTTCTGCTTTATGGGTTTTCCCGTCCAACCGACCAACGTGAACATCTATTGATTCTTAGCTATAATATGCAACCAGAACTCAAAATGGCAGCATAGAAAGGGGAGATTAGTGTGCAACAGAGTTTTTTTCAACAGAATATGGAGAATACTTTAAAGAAGGAAGCTCCTTTATCCGTGAGAATGAGGCCGGTGTCTTTAGAGGATTTTTTTGGACAGGAACATTTAGTGGGAAAGGGAAAGCTCCTCTACAGGTCTATTCAAGCAGATAAAATTAGCTCTCTCATTTTATATGGACCTCCTGGAACGGGCAAGACTACATTAGCTAAGATCATTGCCAACAAGACTCAATCTATTTTTGTTCAAATCAATGCAGTAACATCAGGAATTAAGGATATTCGTGAAGTCATAGATAAGGCTAGGGAGAATTTAGGTTTGTATGGCAAGCGGACCATTCTCTTTATCGATGAAATCCATCGATTTAATAAATCACAGCAAGATGCACTGTTGCCAGCAGTAGAAGAGGGGATTGTGATCCTCGTTGGGGCTACTACAGAAAACCCCTATTTTGAAGTGAATTCTCCTCTTATTTCAAGGTCTAGAGTCTTTCAATTAAAAAAGTTATCAAAAGAGAGCCTTATTCATATTCTATTAAAGGCAATTGAAGACAAAAGACGTGGTCTGGGTAATATTCCCATATTGATACGTGAAGAAACATTAGAAAGTTTAGCTTTATTAAGTGAGGGTGACGCAAGAAGTGCATTAAATGCTTTAGAACTTGCTGCATTGACTACACCAGTTGACGAAAACGGAAGAATCCATATCACGGAAGAAATTATTGAAGAATGTATTCAAAGAAAAGCGGTATACTATGATAAAAAAGGCGATAATCATTTTGACACGATATCTGCTTTTATTAAGAGTATAAGAGGCTCAGATCCAGATGCTGCTATTTACTGGATGGCGAAGATGATTGAAGGAGGCGAAGATCCCAAATTTATTGCTAGAAGATTAATCATCTCTGCATCTGAAGACATTGGCAATGCAGATCCACAAGCCCTTGTGGTGGCAGTTGCAGCCTTTAAAGCAGTAGAGATTATTGGCTTGCCAGAAGCAAGAATTAATTTAGCTCAAGCAGTGACCTACTTAGCAAGTGCTCCAAAGAGCAATGCTTCGTACATGGCTATTGATAAGGCCATAGAAAATATTCGAAAGCACCCACTAGGAGAAGTACCATCCCACCTAAAAGATGCCCATTACAAAGGAGCCAAGGAATTAGGTCACGGAATAGGCTACAAATACCCTCACAGTTACGAGGGCAATTACACAAAACAAGATTATTTACCCAAAGAAATGGTAAATATAAAGTATTACGAACCGACAGAAAACGGGTACGAGAAGAAGATTAAGGAACGATTGGAAAAGATAAAAACAGGTGGTCAGCATTAAGGTGGTCAGGTAGTCAGCAAATACGCGACTTACGTCGCAATGAAGAATGAACAGTGAGTATTAATTAACTAACAATTTTTAAAAGATTGGCTACTAGTTAAATTGTAAAGATCCTTCGCTATGCTCAGGATGACTAGAGCAGTAGCTAGGGTCGAAAGGCCGCAATAGCAACCAGCACTTAAGCCGCCAGCGGTGGCTTAACGGTTTTGCTTACCACCTTAAAAGAAGAGGAGTGATTGAATGAATTTAAAAACCAATGAAGTATATAGCGGATTCAAATTACTAGAATCAAAATCCATTAAAGAGGTAGAATCTACTGGGTATTTGTTTGAACATGAAAAGACAGGGGCAAAACTTTACTATCTTTCAAATGAAGACGACAATAAAGTCTTTTCGGTTTCTTTTCGTACTCCACCAACAGATAGCACAGGTTTACCTCATATTTTGGAGCATTCTGTTTTATGCGGATCGGAAAAGTATCCTGTCAAAGAACCCTTTGTAGAATTGATTAAAGGGTCCCTAAATACTTTTCTAAATGCTATGACTTTCCCAGATAAGACGATGTATCCTATTGCAAGTATGAATAATAAGGACTTTATAAATCTTATGGATGTTTATTTAGATGCTGTGTTTAATCCAAAGATCTACGATGAAAAAGGAATTTTTCTGCAAGAAGGATGGCATTATCATTTAGAAAATGTAGAAGATGATATTCGCTATGTAGGCGTAGTTTACAATGAGATGAAAGGTGCCTTTTCTAATCCAGAGGAAGTAGTCAATCGAAAAGTTCAAGAGACTTTATTTCCAGATACGCCATATGGCTTGGAATCTGGAGGAGATCCAGATGTTATTGTAGATTTGACTTATGAAGATTTTATCGATTTTCACAAGAAATATTATCATCCATCTAATAGCTATATTTATTTTTACGGTAATGGAGATATTTTAGAGCATTTGGCCTTTGTTCATGAAAACTATCTGTCTAAATACGACAAATTACAAATCGATTCTTCTATTTCAATACAACAGCCTTTTAAAGAGCCAAAAGAAAAAGTCTACTCTTATCCTATATCCAACACAGAGTCTACAAAAGAGAAGACTTTCCTCACGATGAACTGGGTTACTGGTGTCTCGACAGATCCACAAACTCATTTAGGCTTGGAGATTTTGGCTCATATCCTATTAAACTCTCCATCTGCCCCATTAAAGAAGGCCTTACTTCAGGCGGAATTAGGTAAGGATGTTATCGGTTCTTTCGATGGAGGTATTTTACAACCTGTTATTAGCGTTATGATTAAAAACTCTGAAGAAAGCAAAAAAGAGGAGTTTAAGAAAATTATTAATGAGACTCTAAATAGCTTAGTAGAAAAAGGTATTGAGAGAGATCAAATTAAAGCGGCAATCAATATTACAGAATTTAAAATGAAAGAAGCAGATTTTGGATCATACCCTAAAGGCTTAATCTATGGCATCAATATTATGGATAGTTGGCTTTACGATGCAGATCCCTCTATGTATTTAGAGTATCAAGATGATTTTGAATTCATACGGAAAAACATAGATCAGAATTATTTTGAAAACTTGATACAAAAGTACCTTCTAAATAACAATCACTGTAGTTTATTGATCGCAAAACCAGAACAAGGATTAGTGGATAAAGGGGACAATGAGATTGAAAAGCATCTAAAAGGATACAAGGAACAATTGAGCCAAGAGGAATTAGAATCTCTTATTAAGGAAACAAAAGATTTAATCATAAGACAAAATACATCTGATGATCCTGCGGATATTGAGAAGATTCCAGTTTTACCTATTGAAGATATTGGAAAAAAGACAGAAGAATTACCTTTACAGATAAAGAAGCTTGAAAATGTAGAAGTGCTTCATACGCCAATACACACAAATGGAATTGTCTACGCTAGCTTACTTTTTGATATTAAAAATGTGAGAAAAGAGTATATTCCCTATGTTGCCCTTCTAGCTAGGTATTTAGGAGAAGTCAGCACACAAGAATACTCTTTTGAGCAATTGACCAATGAAATCGAAATTTACACTGGCGGCATTGATTTTGATATTGATGTCTATGCAAATAGTAAAAATATCGAAGAATATGAACCTAAATTTATCGTAAGGGGAAGAGCTTTAAAGGAACATCTTAATAAACTCTTCCACATTATGAGTCAAATGATTGTTCATTGTAAATACGATGAAAAGCAAAGATTAAAAGAAATTATTCAAAGTTCTAAGGCTAGAACAGAAATGCTCTTTATGAGCGCAGGTCATAAAATCGTAGCCAATAGAGTAAACTCTTATTATGCTAAATCAGCAAAGTTTCTAGAGTCTATTGATGGGATTGACTACTATGAATTCATTAAAACCTTAGAAGAGGACTTTGATAACAAAGCTGATGAAATCTTTGCAAAACTTAAAGAGACGAGTGAACTGCTCTTTAACAAAAATAGCATCATATTTAGTTTGGCTTGTGATGAAGAGAATTACGACGAAGTGACAAATTCCTTTAAGTCTTTGTATAATCAATTAAAAGATGAAAAAGTGAAAAGAAATGAATACGATTTTGAAATGGGAAAATTTAATGAAGGACTTATGACTTCCAGTAAGGTACAATATGTAGGAAAAGCATATAATGTCTTAGATTTAGGATATGAATACAATGGTGCACTACAGGTTGTAAAGTCTATTATGAGCACAGAGTATTTGTGGAATAAAATCCGAGTTCAAGGTGGCGCATATGGTGCTTTCTTTAGCATAGGTAGATCAGGTACCTTGTTTGTAGGTTCCTATCGAGATCCTAATTTAAAGGAAACTGTAAATACAATCGACAATATGTCACAGTATATTGAGACTTTTGAAGCGTCTCAAAGAGAAATGAATAAGTACATTATAGGTACTATAAGCAATCTAGATACACCTATGACTCCAGCAATGAAGGGAAATACGGCTACAGGTAATTATTTGAGAAATATAACACAAGAAGATTTACAAAGAGAAAGAGATCAGGTTTTATCTTGCACCATAGAAGACATCCAAAACGCTGCAAAGATTGTAAAAGAAGCTATGAGTGAAAATTACCTTTGCGTACTTGGAAACGACCGGAAAATCCAAGAAGCAAAAGAACTCTTTGAAACTACAGTACATTTATTTGAATAGAAATATAAGAAAGTTGGCATTGCAAGTGGCCAACTTTCTTATTTAAGCTGAAGGCTGAATGTGGAAAGCGGAACTCGCCCATAGGTGAAGTGTATAATCTTGTACTTTACATTTTAACTTTACATCCTTAAACCATTGTTAAACAATGGTTCGACTATTGTTTTTACATAGAACTTACAACATAGAACTTAGAACTAACATGTGAGGTATTACAATGAAAAAAAGCGCAATTTTACTATTCTTAATAGCAATGATAATATCAGGAAATACCGTATTAGCAGTAGAGCCTTCTTTTCCTGAGGAGAGGGGAATACTTCTCTTTGAAGAGACCAGTGGTAGGATCCTTTATGCACAAAACCAAGAAGAGAGGTTTTATCCTGCTAGTACTACAAAAATCATGACAGCAATTGTAGCTTTAGAAAATATGAATTTAGAAGACCAAATTACAGTTGGTAGTGAGATCAAGCGGATTTCAAGTGATAGCAGCAAAGCTGATTTAGTAGAGGGAGAGATTTTGTCTGTTAAGGAGCTCCTTTACGGTTTGATGCTCCCATCAGGCAATGATGCAGCATACACTTTAGCTCGTGGTGTTGGTAACGTAGTAGGAAAGATGCAAGGCGAAGACGAGGCCATTGAGTACTTTATCGAGATGATGAATCAGAAGGCAAAGGAAATAGGAGCTGTACATACCAATTTTGAAAACCCTCATGGCTTACATAGCGATAATCACTATACTACTTTAGAGGATATGCTTTTAATGACGAAAGAGTTATTAAAATACGATATAGCAAGAGAAATCGTTAAAACCACAAATTACTCTCTTGCTAATCCCCTAGTTACACATAAATGGTATAATACAAACTACCTCTTACACCCCATATTAGACCAGGTGTCTAAGGGGCTAAAAACAGGACAAAATCCCTATTATACAGAAGATGTAAAAGGTATAAAGACGGGAAATACAAGACAAGCTGGAAAGTGTCTCGTGTTTTCGTCTTCTAGAGATAATCAGGAGCTTATAGGTATCCTCTATAAAAGTACGGATGAAGAAATATGGGGTGAGGCAGTAGAGCTTCTAGATTATGCAGAAGATCAATATGAGTACACGAAACTTCTTGAAGCCGGCGGGAAAATAGGCGAACTCCTCTTAGATAATGCAAAATCAATAGATCAAGTTCCTGTAATTGTTAAGAAAGAGTTGGTATTGCTTTTAGGCAAAGAAGAAAGCGAACATATGAAAAGCCAAATCATCTACGATAAAAATCTTTTAGAAGAGACTTCAGAAAACACATATATCTTAAGGGATGATATTTCTTTAGAACAAATTATTGGCCAAATAATCTACTCCTTTGATGGAAAAGAGATCGGTAGAGCGGATATTTATTCCCAGTCAGACCTTAAGGTAAAAAGCATTTTGGATTATTTACTTTACATAGAAATCATAATAGCGATGGCTATGGTCTATCTAATAATTCATCATCTTAAGAAAACGAGGTAAGGAGCAATATGAAAAAACCAGAATTACTAGCCCCAGTTGGACATATGGAAGCCTTAAAAGCAGCTGTGTTTGCAGGAGCAGATGGGGTGTATTTAGGTGGGAAAGAGTTTAACGCTAGAAGAAATGCAACAAATTTTAGTCGAGAAGAAATAAGTGAAATCATTACTTATTGTCATCTCTTCCAAGTAAAAGTATATATCACCATTAATATTCTTCTAAAGGATAAAGAATTAGAGGATGTATTAGATTATGTACATTTTTTATACCATGCTGGAGCAGATGCTCTAATTGTACAGGATTTAGGCTTGTTTTATCTTTTAAAGAGAGTTCTGCCTTATTTTCCAATACACAGTAGCACCCAGATGTTTGTCCATGGATTAGAGGGAGTAAAGCTCTTAGAAGATTTAGGTTTTGAAAGAGTAGTGCTAGCCCGAGAAATGACTACTCCAGAGATAAAGGAAGTAGTGGATAGTACAAAGGCAGAAATTAAGATTTTTAATCACGGCGCTATGTGTGTGTGTTATTCAGGACAATGCCTTATGAGTTCAATGATTGGTGGAAGAAGTGGAAATCGAGGGAGTTGCGCTCAGCCTTGTAGAAAACCTTATGAACTAAGAGTAGATAATCATATAATAGACAAAGGTCATCTTATAAGCCCTAGAGATTTAAACACATTAGATATTATAGCAGACCTTATTGAGACGGGAGCAGACTCCTTCAAAATAGAGGGCAGAAAGAAAAGTGCTCAGTATGTCTATACAGTTGTAAGTGCTTATCGAAAATTAATAGACAGCTATTTTGAAGGAAATATTGCAAATCTTTCTCAAAAAGAGAGATTAGATATAGAACAAGTTTTTAATCGCAAATTTACTACAGGATATTTTGATAGCGAAAACTTATCATCTGAAGAGTTTATTGTCAAAGATAATCCGAGAAAAAGAGGAATCTTTGTTGGTGAAATTGTATCTACACAAAAAGATAAGGCCACTGTAAAATTAGAGAATCATCTTACAAAGGGAGATGGCTTATTAATCCTTGGAGACCGTACAGAATTTGGAGAAACTCTCGGGAAGATATTCGATATGAAAGGCAAAGAGGTAGAAAAAGCAAAGGCAGGGGACACGGTTCAGATTCCTTTACGCAGATCCTTCCACTCAAAAGACCGTATTTACAAAACCTCCGATCACGCTATAGAATTAAAGACTGTAGAATTATTAAGTCCGCAGTTTCCAAGAAAACTTCCTATAGAAGCAGAAGTTGAGCTTAAAATGTCACAGCCTTTGCAGGTGAAAATGAAATATGGCGATATAGTAGTAGAGTGCAGAGGAGAAAAATTAAGCGAAAAGGCGATCAATAAACCTTTGGATCCTTCAAGAGTAGAAGATCAAATTAGAAAATTAGGCAATACTCCTTTTGAACTTGTAGAAATTAAAGTGAAACTTGAAAGTGGTACCATTCTCCCTATATCGGAAGTGAACGAAGTAAGAAGAAAAGCAGTCCAATTATTGACAGAAGAGATTGTAAAATTATCACGACCAAAAGTAGAAGTAAAAGCTATTAAAGATACTATAAAAGAAAATCGCCTAGTTCATAAAAATAAAGACCAAAAACTAGTCCTAAAGACTTCACGATTTGACATTTTACCCCATTTGGTAAAGACTAGGGTGGATGAGATCATCTTTGGAGGCGATATTCCTTTAAGTATGGAACAGTATGAAGAAGCTGTAACACTTTGTAAACACCATAATAAGAATATTTTACTTGCCTTTCCAAGTGTTACTCGGAAGGATTATATTGAGGAGTTAAAAATCCATATAAGTAAGCTAGAAAATCTAAAACCAAATGGCTTTTTACTATCCAATTACGAGTTATTCTCCTTATTGAAAAGTACAAGATTACCTCTAGAAGCAGATTACAAATTAAATGCCTTTAATGTATTTACCTTATACCAACTGGAGGACATGGGTTTTTCCTCTGCATATTTAGCTCAAGAGTTAAATCAAGGTGAAATCAATCATATATGTGAGCATTCTCCAATGAGTTTGGGGATGTTTGTCCATGGTAATACAGAATTAATGGTAAGCCAGTACAGCCTACTAGAAGATGCAAATAAAGATGGGGTTTTAGTAGATAAACTAGGATATGAATTTCCAGTGAGTACAGACTATAAAAATAGAACCCATATCTTCAATAGCAAAAAGTTGAGCTTATATGAGGAAATTGGTAAAATAAAAAATGTAGATAAGTTTCGAATTGATATTACGAATGAAACAATGGAAGAAATACGTGCTATTATAGAAGGATACAGGGATCGATTAGACGGCTCATCTAGAATACAAGAGTCTCTAAAAAGTCCAAATCCTAGTTTTACAAAAGGTCATTTTAGACGAGGTGTAGAATAAATAAATGAATGAAAAGACATTAAGAACCCTTGAATACGATAAAGTAATTCAAAGACTGAAACATTTTGCCGTCTCTAGCAGAGGTGGCGAAATCATAGAAGAACTTCGCCCTATTAATTCAAAAGAGCGAATTAATATGCTTCTTCAGGAGACAGATGAAGGCGTGCGAATGATTTTGAGCAATGGCTCTATTCCCCTAGATGGATTTCACGACCTTTCTACTATTCTGCAGAAGGCGAAAATTAACTCTCTTTTAAGCTTAAAGGACCTACTCCATTTAGCAGCTACTTTGAGAGTTGTAGCAAGTGTGCTTAAATACTGTGGGGAAATTGCTCATAAAGAAGAATTTCCTATTTTAGGAAACCTTATTACTTCTTTTGAGGATTTAAGAGAATTAGAAAAGGAAATCTCTAGAGCAGTTATTTCAGAAGACGAATTATCGGATCGAGCTAGTCATGAGCTCTTTCAAATAAGAAGAGCAATCAATCGAAAAAATCAAAATATTAAAGATCGTTTAAATGCTATTATTACTTCGCCAAGCTATCAAAAATACTTACAGGATCAGATTATTACCATTAGGCAAGAGCGATACGTCCTTCCTGTAAAACAAGAGTATCGCAGTAATGTAGCAGGTATTATACACGATCAGTCTTCTACTGGGGCAACTCTCTTCATTGAACCAATGATTGTCGTGGAGATGAATAATGATTTAAAGAAGTTAAAACTTCAGGAAGCAGCTGAAATAGAGAGAATATTAAGGGCATTTACAGAAAATGTAGCTTTAAATCACCTTGTCCTCAGCAGCAATTATAATACGCTATTGCAATTAGATGTAATCTTTGCTAAGGCAAAATACGCGCTAGAGATCCATGGTGTACTTCCCATTGTGAATGAGGATATGTCCTTTCATTTAATAAATGCTAGGCACCCTCTTATCGAACCAGATAAGGTTGTTCCATCCAATATTTATTTAGGAGAGAATTTTAATACTCTAGTAGTTACAGGACCAAATACAGGAGGAAAGACTGTAGCCTTAAAGACAGTTGGTTTAATGTGTCTTATGGTCCAGGCGGGCTTATTTATCCCAGTAAAGTCTCAAAGTAGCATTTGCATCTTTAAAAATATCTTTGCAGATATTGGAGACGAACAGAGCATTGAACAAAGCTTGAGTACCTTCTCTTCCCATATGACCAATATTGTGCAAATAATAAGGGAAGTAGAAGAAAATACTTTGGTTTTACTTGATGAATTAGGTGCAGGTACAGATCCTACTGA
The DNA here is from genome assembly GCF_003317055.1 of Alkalibaculum bacchi. Classification (NCBI taxonomy): domain Bacteria; kingdom Bacillati; phylum Bacillota; class Clostridia; order Eubacteriales; family Eubacteriaceae; genus Alkalibaculum; species Alkalibaculum bacchi. The sequence continues at coordinate 138,833 of NZ_QNRX01000003.1, read as the reverse complement.
AGGTGCGGCCCTTGCTATGGCTATTTTAGACTATTTGCGTTCTAGAAAGGTAAGCACTTTAGTGACTACACATTACAGCGAATTAAAGCAATACGCAATTTCTCAAGATGGTGTTGAAAATGCCAGCGTAGAGTTTGATGTGGAAACTCTGAGTCCTACTTATAGACTTCTTATTGGCGTTCCTGGAAAAAGTAATGCCTTTGCAATCAGTAAAAGACTGGGACTGATAGATGAAATTATAGACAATTCAAAAGCTTATATAAGTGAAGAAAATATTCAATTTGAGGATATTCTTCGAGATATTGAAAAGAGAAATAAAGAGACAGAGCAAAATTACTACGAATCTGAAAAGATCAAAGAAGATATGGAGAGTAGCCTTAAACAACTTGAAGAAGAGAAGAGCAATTTAGAGGAAAAGAAAAGAGAAATTGAATTAAAAGCGAAGGAAGATGCTCTAAAAATAGTAGAAGAAGCAAATGAACAAGCTCTTGAAATCATCAAGGAAATGAATAGAATAAAGGCTGTAAACAAAGAAAGTGCTGCAAAACTAGAGGCGTATAAAAGAGAGCTTAAGGAACAAGAAAATAAATTGCATGAAGAAGTTACTCAAAGAAGAGGGCCAATTAAAAGATCACAAAAGCCCTTTAAGCCAGGAGACAGAGTACTAATTGCATCCTTAAACCAAAAAGGATATATCTTAAGTATAGGTCAGGATGGACTTGCTCTAGTAGAAGTGGGGATCATTAAGACAAAAGTAAAAGTTGCTGATTTAGTTCATATTGAAGAAGAATCCTCACAGAAAAAAAGCTATAGCAGGAAAGCCATCAATAGCAAGGCGAGAACCATAAAGACTTCCGTTGATTTAAGAGGTATGACAACAGAAGAAGCCATATTAGATGTAGAAAAATTTATAGATGATGCAGTATTAGCCAATTTAGCTCAAATAACCATCATTCACGGAAAAGGTACAGGAGCATTAAGACAAGCCGTTCACGATTTGTTAAAAAGAAACAAATATGTAGACGAGTACCGTATAGGAAATTATAATGAAGGTGGTACTGGAGCGACAATAGCCACCCTAAAGTAAAAACAGGTGGTCAGGTGACAAGGTGGTAAGAAAAAAATAATGTCACCAGCGGTGACGTAAGCCTTTCCACATTCCGCATTCCACTTTCCACCCAAAAAGGAGGTAAAATAAATGATTTTATCAGACAAAAAAATCATTGAATTAATCAATAAAAAGGAACTAGAAATCCATCCTCTTGACGAGGAACAGATACAGCCGGCGTCTGTGGATATTCGATTAGGTAATCACTTCTTAAAATTAGATGAAAATAGAATCGAAGCTATGACTATGACCGATGAGATCAAGTACATCTCTTTTGAAGCAGATCAAGTTATCATTCCACCTAATTCTTTTTTATTGGCGACTACAAGAGAATACATAAAGCTGCCAAATAATCTGACAGCTTTTGTAGAAGGCAGGAGTTCAATTGGTAGGATGGGACTTTTTATACAGAACGCTGGTTGGGTCGATCCTGGCTTTGAAGGGAATATAACCCTTGAATTGTATAATGCAAATAGACTTCCTATTAAATTAGAATCGGGAAGACGTATCTGCCAATTAGTATTTGCTCAGATGGATCAAGCTGCAGAAAATCCTTATAGGGGAAAGTATCAAGGACAGAAAAATTCAGTGGGCAGTCGCGTATTTTTAGATAAAGATCAGTAGGTAAAGACCATGATAAAAATAGTAGGATTTATATTGTTATTTTTATTTACACTATATCTATTGTGGATCATTGCAAAAGCCTATATTGAATTTTGCTACATTAATGATAGAAAATTAAAAAAAGCAGGATTTGATGGAGATTATAAAGATTATAAGAGACAGATAAAGAAAAAAAGAATGAAAGAGAAAGTCAAAAGAAAAAGGAGATAAACGGTCTTGAAAAAATTAATAATTGCAACCTTTATCTTTGGGATTTTATTATTTACAGCTTGTAGTAAAGAAGAAGCTGTTGCTGAGAAAGACAAAGAAAGTCTAGCTCAAACTCAATCACCAATAAATTACGAAGAAGTCTTTGAAAGCGTATCTTCTTCAGGTACTGATTCTGTACAAATAAAACGGATTCAAAGCGAAGGAATAGTAGTAGAGGCTTTAAATAATCAGCAGCTTTTGCTAAAAAACGATTCTGATTTGCTCCTATACAATCTTAAGACAAATAAAGAAACAGAATTACTTCAGGATGTATACAATGCGGTATTATCTACGGATAAGAATGCAATGGCCTATGAAAAAAATCAAAAGATTTACCTTATGAATTTAAAGGACAGAAAAAGTGTGCTTTTATACGAACTAGAAGGTGAAGTGTCTCGTAACTTTATATTGTCGAGTAATGGAGATCAACTCTTATTACAGACCGTTAAGGAGGGACAATACAACAATAAAATCATCTCTATAAATGGACAAGTAAAACAGATTGATATAGAGAAAAGAGACGATTTAGTGTTAACAGACTTTGTACACTTTTCTGGTGATAAATTATTTTCATTAGCAAAAGTAAAAAAAGAAAACCAATTAAGCATAGAAGATGAAACGTCTAGTACAACAGATTTAATTATGATAAACCTAAAAGGAAACAATATTGTAAACATTACGAATTTAAAGGCCGAAGGAGTAGCGGATTGTTTGGATTTGTATGGTAAAAATCAACTCTTAATAGAGTTAACAGAAAGCACGATTAATGATGAAGAATTGCTCACCACTCATACAATAAAAAGAATAGATATGAATTCAGGCAGAATGTACAATACTGGAATTAAGATAAAAGATCCACATAGTTTAAATATATTAGAAGACGAAAGAGAGTACATATGGCTTGAAGAATCTGCAGAAAAAGATGAGAATTACTCTCAAAAACAAGATCTTAAGATTCGAAAAAAGAATGGAGAAGTACAAACATTATTATCAATTTTTAATGATATTCCATCTACCCTGTTTGTTCAAGATAATAGGATATTCTTTAATTCAAATGGGGATATTTATATTGTAGATCTTTAAGAGCTGTAATGTACTGTAAAAATTGAGCGAGAAAGGATGTAAGTCTTTGATATATTTAGATAATAGTGCAACTACAAGGGCTGATGAACAAGTGGTCACTGCCATGAACAAATACTTTTTAGAATGTTATGGAAATCCATCTTCTCTTCATAGAATGGGTCTAGAAGCGGAAAAGGCTATGAACAAGGCCAGAAAGCAAGTAGCTGGTTTTTTAAAGGTAGATGAGAAGACTATAACCTTTGTATCTGGAGGTACAGAAGGGAATAATCTTGCTATAAGAAGCGCTATTAACAAAAATAAGCGACTGGGAAACAAGATTATTACTAGTGCTATAGAGCATCCTTCTGTCCTAGAAGTATTTAAATCTTATGAAAATAATGGATATGATGTTTTTTACATTGACGTAGATAAGAAGGGTTTTCTCGATTTAGAGCAATTAGAAGAAGCCCTTGATGACAAGACCATACTTGTGAGCATCATGAAAGTAAATAACGAAGTAGGATCTATCCAGAATACAAGAGAAATCGCCAAAATCATTAAAGAAAGATCACAATATTGTATTTTTCATTCAGACTGTGTTCAAGCAGTTGGAAAAGTACCAGTTGAGCCACTATCTGAAGGGATTGATATATTGACATTTAGCGGTCACAAAATTCATGGGCCTAAAGGAATAGGTGCTATTTATGTGAGAAAAGATTTAGCTTTGCAACCAATTCTTTTTGGAGGTGGCCAAGAAAGAGGATTTCGATCGGGAACAGAAAATCTCCCTGGGGTTGTGGGCATTGGTGTAGCAGTAGAGCAATTGTCCCAGTTTCAGCAGCAAGTAGATCATTTACAGGCGCTAAAATCGAAAGCCATAGAACTCCTTAAAGCGGAACTAAGTGGAATACATTTTAACTCTGATGAAAGTGAAAAATACGCCCCGCACGTTTTAAATATATCTATAGAAGATGTAAAAAGTGAGGTTCTTTTGCATTTGCTAGAAAAGAAAGAAATTTTTATCTCATCAGGCTCTGCTTGTACTTCTAAGAAAAACTCTCAAAGCCATGTTCTAAAAAGCATGAATTTATCAAGTAAGTACATTGAAGGCTCTCTTAGAATTAGTTTTTCTAAATATAATACTCTTGAAGAAATAGAGTATATGGTTAAGATGTTAAAAGAGTCTGTGGATAATGTAAGGAAATTTACGAGGAGAAGATAAATGGAAAAAGTAATATTAGTTCGATATGGAGAAATCGCTTTAAAAGGCTTAAACAAGTCTTATTTTGTGGATTTATTATTAAGAAATATAAAGGCCGCCCTTAAAAACTTAAGTGGCTTAAAATTAGAAAAAATACAAGGCCGGTTTATTGTACGACTTGCACCTGAAGAATACGATAAAGCAGTAGCTGCTCTTCAAAAGGTTTTTGGAATTGTGTCAATAAGTAAAGCATATGTTATTGAGAATGATTTTGAAGAAATGAAAAAATTATCCTTAGAATTAATGGGAGATCAAGTCATTACAGAGAAGACCACCTTTAAAGTTCGTAGCAAAAGAGCAAATAAGGCTTTTCCTATAAAGTCTATGGACTTAAATAATAAAATGGGAGGTTATCTTTTAGAAAACAATACAAATCTTTCTGTTGACGTAAAGAAACCTCAGATCATGTTCCATATTGAAGTGCGGGAAAAAACATATATATATACAGATATTATCTCCTGTTTAGGAGGATTGCCAGTAGGTTGTAGTGGAAAGGGAGTGCTCATGCTCTCAGGAGGCATTGATAGCCCTGTTGCAGGTTATATGATGGCAAAACGAGGAGTAGAAATCGTAGGGGTTCATTTTCATAGCTACCCTTATACTAGCGACCGAGCCCGGGAAAAAGTGATTGAGTTAGCTCGTATTATGAGTAGCTATACAGGACCAATGAAACTGTATGTGGTTTCTTTTACAGATATTCAACAAGAGCAACTTTTAAAATGCAATGAAAAGTATACTACTCTTCTTATGAGACGTGGCATGATGAAAATTGCCGAAAGAATAGCATATATGGAAGGAGCCATGTCTTTAGTATCTGGAGAAAGCCTAGGACAAGTAGCGAGCCAGACGATGGAAAGTATTAATGCCACAAATAATGCAGTAGAGCTACCAGTATTCAGGCCTTTAATAGGTATGGATAAAAATGAGATTATCGACATTGCACAAAAAATTGAAACCTTCGAAACCTCAATCCTCCCATTCGAAGACTGCTGTACCGTATTCGTCCCAAAACACCCTGAAACAAGACCAAAACTAGAAAAAGTTCTAGAAGAAGAAGCTAAAGCCGATGTAGGTGAGTTGATAGAAGAAGCGATTAAAAATGCGGAGATACTTCGTTTTTAGGTGGTCAGCAAAATCATTACTCGCCTTTGGGCGAGAAAAAGATCCAAGCGCCTATCCCACATCATCCTAGAGCGAAGAGAAAGATTCTTGCCCCAATGTTCTACCCTAGTTCCTGCTCCAGTCATCCAGAGGCTTTAGCCGAAGACTCCCTAGCGTTTAAAGAACAAAGGCGGGATAGCTTACTAATAGCTGAATACTTATACTAAAGTTGTAAGGGCGAACATTATTCGCCCTTATTTATGCCACCATCGGTGGCATATTTGCTTTTGCTGACCACCTTATTTAAAAATTTTACATTTTCGACAAAACTGTATATTTTTCTTTGCAGGATTTTTATAAAATATGTAGAACTAGTATAGTATAAAAGGAGGCTAGATGAATGGAACTAAAGACAAAAATTATAGAAGATTCTTTATATGTTAAAATCGTTGGAGAATTAGACCATCACACTTCGGAGGATATTCGAAATCAGGTGGATTCTTTACTCACTTCTAATAATCTCAAAAATTTAATATTTGATTTATCTCAGATGAATTTTATGGACAGCTCTGGAGTAGGCATGTTCATGGGAAGATATAAGAAGATTAAAAGTAAAAACGGTATACCAATAATGATAAATATCCATAATTCAAATAGAAGGCTTTTACAAATGTCAGGTTTGTTTAATATTTACAACGAGTACGCTAATCTTAATAAAGCGCTAATAGCTATTAGAGGTGAAGATGATGAATAATAGAATGAAATTGGAAATACTAAGTAAGTCTGATAATGAGAGTTTTGCTCGAGTAGTAGTATCTGCCTTTGCTGCGAAACTTGATCCAACTATTGAGGAAATTACAGATATAAAAACAGCTGTATCAGAAGCAGTAACCAATTCCATAATTCACGGATACAATAGGGATGATGAAGTCATACATATTACATGTGAAATCGATAAAAATACAGTAATCATTGAAGTAATCGACTATGGAGTAGGCATTAAAGATGTAGGGAAGGCAATGGAGCCTCTTTTTACATCAAAACCGGAAATGGAGAGATCTGGTATGGGATTTACAGTCATGGAGAGTTTTATGGATGAAGTAGAAGTAAAATCAATTCCTGGGGTAGAAACAAGAGTTAAAATGAAAAAAACGATTAATAGCGCTATGAATCGTTGAGGAATTATATATGATTAGCGAAGAATATTCATATAATAATCACGAACAAACCATTAATTTAATAGTACAAGCTCAAGAAGGGGATAAACTAGCAAAGGAAACCTTAATTGAGGCGAATATCGGCTTAGTGAATAGCGTAGTAAATAAATTTCTCAATCGAGGACATGATAGAGAGGATTTGTTTCAAATAGGAAGCATAGGGCTTATAAAAGCTGTAGACAATTTTGATACTTCCTTTGATGTAAAGTTTTCAACTTATGCAGTACCTATGATTATGGGAGAAATCAAACGCTTTTTAAGAGACGATGGTCTTATAAAAGTAAATCGAAATTTAAAGAGCATCTATAAGAAGGTGTACTACGTTAAAGAACAGTTTTTTAATGAACATAAGAGAGAGCCTACAGTTGAAGAAATTGCCAAAGAAATCGACGTAGAGAAAGAAGAAATCATCATGTCCCTAGAAGCTTGTTATACTCCAGATTACCTTTATGAAGTGATTCATCATGACGATGGTAATGCTGTAATGTTAATCGACAAAATTGAAGCAGAGGATGAAGGGGAGGAAGAGGTATTAGATAAGCTCACCTTAAAAGAAATGATAGGGGAATTACCTCCTAGAGAAAGACAAATTGTCATGATGCGATATTTTCAGGATAAAACACAAAATGAAATTGCACAAAAACTCAATATTTCCCAAGTCCAAGTCTCCAGATTAGAAAAGAAAATTTTAAGGAAACTCAAAGAATCTCTCGCTGAATAACTATTTCAGCAGAGGTTCTTTTTATTCTTGCTAAAGGGTTTGTTTTTGTTTTTAAGTTTGGGTATCACCACTTTTTTTGTTGCTTGAAAAAAGAAAGGTGACCACCTTATTTTCAAAATTTTTTAATAGAATCCACTACAACTGCTCATAATAATATTAGTTGACATTCATCATCAGTAATATAAAAAACGGATGATATGAGGAGGATTTACATGAAGACAATTAAGACGCCTAAAGATTACCAAGATTATGTAAAAAACAAACAACCAAAGCAAACTATTCTTAAAAATTGTGTCAATGCTTTTTTGTGGGGTGGTGGTATTTGTGTTCTAGGTCAATTTATAAAAGATTTTTATCTTAATACATTTGATGTAAGCGACAAAATAGCTGGCGGAATGCAAAGCATGACTTTGATTTTTATAGGTGCATTTTTAACGACTTTAGGAATTTACGATAATATCGGAAAATATGCAGGAGCGGGATCTGCTATTCCTATAACAGGATTTGCGAACTCTGTAGTAGCACCAGCTATCGAATTTAAAAAAGAGGGATATATCTTAGGCGTAGGTTCAAAGATGTTTTCACTAGCAGGTCCAGTGTTGGTATATGGAACCATTACATCAATAATAATAGGACTGCTTTATTATTTTATGAAATGAGGTGATGATAATGCATAAAATTGGACGACAAACCATACGATTTCCAAATCCACCTTCTATTTCAAATACAGCTTCTATTGTAGGACCTAAGGAAGCGGAAGGACCTTTGAAAATATATTTTGATAAAGTGGAAACCGATGATACTTGTGGTGAGACATCTTACGAAAAGGCAGAGGAATGTATTTGCTATACAGCTATTCAAATGTTACTTCAAAAGGAAAAACTACAGGCTACAGATATTGATTATTATCTTGGGGGAGATTTACTCAATCAGATTATAAGTACCAGTTTTACAGCACAAAAAATTGCAATCCCATTTTTTGGTTTATATAATGCATGTGCTACATTCTCCGAAGGAATGCAATTAGCGGCTTGTCTCGTTTCAGGGCAATTTGCAAAGAATGTTATAGTTAGTTCTTCTAGCCATTTTAGCAGTGCTGAACGTCAGTATCGATCACCATTAGAGTCAGGAGTCCAAAGAAAAATGACTGCCCAATGGACGGTAACAGGATCAGGTGCTATAGTCATATCTGATCAACAAAAATCACCTTATATTACTCATATTACTACAGGTATTGTCCAAGATTATGGTGTGAAAGAAGCTGATAATATGGGAACAGCAATGGCACCTGCAGCTGTAGAGACCATTATAGCTCATTTTAATGATACAGGTTTTCAGCCAAAGGATTATGACCTCATTATAACAGGAGATTTAGGAACTATAGGTAAAGAGATTTCAATGGATTTACTATCACGAGAAGGTTTTGACGTGAGCAATATTTTTACAGATTGTGGCGTAGAAATTTTTAATGAAGAACAAGATACTCATGCTAGAGGCAGTGGGGCAGGTTGTTCTGCTGTAGTATTTTCAGGCTATATATACAAGAAATTGCGAAACAAAGAATTAAATAGGGTTTTATTCGTGCCTACGGGGGCATTACTTTCCCCTACAACAACATTGCAAGGGGATAGCATCCCATGTATTGCTCATGCTGTTACTATTGAAAATGAACCCCAATTGGGTAGGGGGTGAAGGGTAGTGGCTGATTATTTTTGGGTTTTTGTGGTCGGGGGAATTCTTTGTGTCATAGGACAAATTATTCTTGATACAACTAAATTATTGCCGGCTCATATCTTGGTGCTATATGTAGTTACAGGAGCTATTTTAACTGGTATTGGAATTTATCCTAAGATTGTAGAAGTAGCCCAATCCGGTGCAACAGTTCCCATTATAGGATTTGGCTACTCCCTAGCTAAAGGAGCTATGGAAGCAGTGGACAAAGACGGATTTATTGGAGCCTTTACAGGAGGAATAAGCGCTACATCAGCAGGTGTAGCTGCTGTGGTATTATTTGGATATATAGCAGCGATACTTGGAAATTCAAAGACGAAGAAGTAAAAGGGATTAGCGTTCAGCTACCAGTTTTCTAGGGTCAAGTCTCATGGGTCAAAGATGATTGGGTAGGAGCTAGGACCCAAAATAGCACTTTGCTACTATATAAAAAAGAGCAGTCCTTTTAGACTGCTCTTTTCCGCATATTTAGGAAAGTCCTACTTTTAGGCTTAGATATTATTTAAGTCCTCTTTATTGTGATTAAATCTTTGACCTGTAAGATTTGACCCTAGCACTAATGGCTACTAAAGTGTAAAGGCACTTTCTTGTTAAATCTTATAATAAAACTAAACATGCGAGTCAAGCTACTTTTGTCATCATTTATGCCACCAATGGTGGCAAATGCTTTTGCTTACCACCTTACCATATTACCATCTTTATTTATTTGCCGGCGTTTCTATTGTTGTTTCACCTTCTGTCGGTTTAGTAGGTTCTGTAGATGCTGGTGGTGTTTCATCTGTAGGCGGTGTTTCACTTTCAGGAGGTGGTGAAGGTGTATTTACAGTAACTATAACGGTATCAGTATAAGAGATATCTTTCTCAACACCTTTATAGGTTATAGTAGCCACAAGATTAGCACTTCCTCCATTTACTCCAGTTACTACAAAAGTATTGTTTCCATTTGACTTAACTGTAACATTTGGGCTACTTGATGTAACAGTTAAATTTTCTACAGTTTGAACTACTTCGCTGTTAATGGTATAACCAATTACCTCAACGGTTAAGCTTTGACCTATGTCTAAGCTTAAGGTGTCAATAGGTGTATCATTTAACATAAACTGTACACCTACTGGACTGGTAGCATTGTGAATATTGCAAAGAGTACTTGTATTAACAGCTAGTACACCTTTTTCTGGACCTGCCACATAGTTAGCGTATAAGGGTCTTACACCTTTTGGAAATCGGCCATTAGGTTTTAATATTCTTACTGTTGTTTCTACTGATTCATCAGGACAAAATTCTGTAGCCATCATGCCCGTTGATATGTCGATTCTTTGCTCAATATGAAAATCATCTCTAGAAGTAGGAACCGTTCCTGAGATAAACATTTCGCTGATTACCGTAGAACCCCTAGGATCTCTTGAGCTTAACTCTGTAGGCAATTTACCAGAAACTCGGTCTATACTTGCAGACACAATGCCTCCCGGTCTACCCGGAAGGCTTTTAGATTTAAGATCTGAATGAATCTCTTGCATAACGGATTTCCACATTGCAGAGGGGCTGGCAGTTTTCTCTCCGCCGTATTTACCAATATTAAGCTGATATGTTCTCCCTCCAGCCTTTACATTGTATTGGTCATAACCATACCATACAGCTGCTGTATAATATGGAGAATACCCTGCGAAATAGGCATCCTTTTGATCATTTGTGGTTCCTGTTTTACCAGCAATCTGCATATTAGGTATAGAGATATTGGTAGATCCACCTCTTACAGCGCCTTTTAAAACGTCTGTAATCAAGTATGCTGTTTCTTCAGAAAAGACTCTAATCTTTTCTAGTTTATTTTCTAAAATGATATTTCCATCTCTATCCACAATTTTTGTGTACATAACTGGTTCTGTTCTTGTGCCTTTATTTGGAAAAGTTGAAAATGCAGTGGCCATAGCCAGAGTACTCTGACCTGTTGTATATCCGCCTAAACTTAGTGGAGCAACATCCTTATCACTGTCTTCAAATTCAAGGCCGAGAAGCTCACCGTATTTAATTGAATTTTCCAATCCTAAATCGTACCAGGCTTGAATGGCAACCATATTCTTGGATTTTCTAAGACCTTCTCTAACAGTCAACATGCCTTCGTAACTACCACCAGAGTTTCCAGGTTTCCAGGTTCCATTTTTTAGGCTTAAAGGTACATCATCATAAGTTGTGCCTAGTGTAAAAGCTTTTGTCTCTAGTCCTGGTGCATAAACTGTAAGAGGTTTTGTAGCAGAACCCACTTGATATTTTTTAGTAGCTCTATTTAAAGATCTGCTCTCATCCTTACTTCTTCCTCCGACCATTCCGGCTACAGAACCGTTTGAGTTGTCGATAATGGTCATTGCCCCTTCGGGCATATAGTTTACTTCTTCTCCTAATACTTTAGACATGGCCTTTGATGCTTCTTTTGCAGCCCATGATTGAGCTGGAAACAATCTGTCATCGGCAAATTTTTCATCAAGTACTCTCTGAACATTTGGGTCTATGGTTGAGTGTACAGTTAACCCAGAATTTAATAGATAATTTTCGGCTTCTTGCTCTGATGCAAAGCTAAATTGATCCGATTCCATTAAATCTCTTACGATTTGAATATAAAGCTCATCAGTAAAATAAGAATAAATTTGTAGTTCTGGTGGCTCATGCAAGTCTAAATCGTTATTTTTTAGTTGCGTCTTTGCAGTATCGTATTCTTCATTGTTTATGTGTCCAAGTTCTTTCATTTTGTCAATTACTGCGAGGGCACGGCTTTGATTTTTTTCATTGTAATTAATTTTTCCGTTTTCATCTTTTTTAATTGAATAAATGCCTTCCTCAATTTCTTCGACAATATATGGTTTATAATATGTTGGACTTTTAATGGTGGCAGCCAATACAGCAGCCTGTGCGTAGCTTATTTCGGCTACATCTTTTCGGAAATAAGTCTGAGAAGCAGCCTGTACTCCCCAAGCATTTGCAAATCCGACTTTGTTTAAATAGGCTTGTAGAATCTGGTCTTTTGTCCATTTTCGCTCTAACTGCATAGCTAGATAGATCTCTATGACTTTTCTTTCAAGTTTCTTCTCCGGTGTGAGATGTGTAAGCTTAATGAGCTGTTGGGTAATAGTGCTTCCACCTGGTCCATTTAAGGAACCTGTAGTGACAACATTGATTCCTGCTCTCGTCAAGCCTTTTAAATCTACGCCATTGTGAGAATAAAAACGTTCGTCTTCAATATCAATAAAGGCATATTTAACATGATCTGGGATCTCATCAATACTGATAATTTCTCTTTTTTCTTTGCCTTGTAATTGTTGATAAAACTCACCGTTTTTATCGACTACTGAAGTAGGTTCCATGTATTCAAAATTACTTAAGTCTAATTCTGGAGCTTTATTTATCCATGAAAATGCAATAGCACTCATAACAATGCCGCTTACAAGCGTTAGAATCAATAGGATAATCAAAGACCATTTAAGATAAAAGCTGAACTTCTTTTTAGGCTTTTTTTCTGGCTTATCCTCCATTTCTGGTTCTGTCTCCACCTCTATCTCCACTTCTGGCTCCACTTTTGGCTCTTCAATATCTTTTAAAGAGTCATCTTCGTTCTCGTCGTTGTAATCATCATTTATGTATTGTCTATCGTAATGATCACTTTCAATAATGATTTTATCATCATTTTCGTTATTGTTTTCCATTCTTAACCTCCTATTAAGATTAGACAATAGGTTCAGGCAACCATATTTTTTATGTATTTTGAACCAGATTGTCTGTAATTAAGATGAATAATGAAATCTTAGTATTAAGATTTCCATCATAGGAAAAATTGAACTATTAAATTCAACTTAATTATAATATTTTATTCACATAAATATCAATCCTTTTCACTCATTATTATGAATTCTTACAAATATTTATGATTTATATGCAAATTTGTTTACAATAAAGTTAATAATTAGATTTTTTTCCGGTATATAAGCTCTTTGCTTTCGTAGAAACCGTATACTGAATAAACTTTTGTTTTGTGGTAAAATTAATAGAAAAATGAAAAAGTAAGTGAGTGATATAATGGTTAATGGAAATATAGAAGGTATTCGAAAGTCTATACTCAATGAATTAGAGAGTCTCATAGATTATAAAATACCACGGGATATGATTCTCGATGAATATGTAGTAAATATTTTACTTGATACTACCCAAAAAATAAATAAAGAAATTATAGTAATCATAGATCACAGCAATACTGTAGCAGCAATAGGTGTAGGGGAGCACAATAGAGCTACTTTTCCTAATATCAGCAAACTCGGAAGAAAAAGAGGTTTAAATGGTTTGAGAAGTTTTCACACTCATCCAAATGGAAATCCAAGTTTATCCTCTGCAGATAAATCCTCTATAATGGAGATGAAGTTTAATCTTTTAGGAGCTATTGGACAAAGCCCTGCAGGGCAAGCTCTATTTAATATTGGCTTTATTCACTTAAAAGGCGAGGATCTAGCTGTAGAGGAATATGGTCCTCTCTCTCTAGTAACCTTAAATAGATTCCAGTTTAGAGAATACAATGAGCAGGTTGATAAGCACTTGCGAGAAAAAGTCAACGAGGATACATTAGAAGAAGAACGAGCTGTTTTAATTGGTGTAAACATTCGACAAGATAATATTATTTTAGAAATTGACCATTCCATGGAAGAATTAAAGGAATTAGCCTATACTGCTGGCGCTACAACTGTGGCAATGGTAGTGCAAAACAAGGAAAAAGTAGATAATACTTTTTATGTTGGAAAAGGGAAATTAGAGGAATTAAGAATTATCATACAAAATAGCAAAGCTAATCTGGTAATCTGTAATGACGAGTTATCCTCTATTCAATTAAAGGTTATGGAAACCTACTTAGGGGTAAAGATTATCGATCGAACTTCTTTGATTTTAGATATATTTGCAAGGCATGCAAAGACCAAAGAAGGTAAATTACAGGTTGAACTAGCTCAATTAAGGTATAGACTTCCCAGGCTTTTAGGTCTAGGTAAAGTTCTATCTAGAACAGGGGGAGGTATTGGTACAAGAGGTCCTGGTGAAAAGAAATTAGAGACGGATCGAAGAGCAATTTACAAAGAAATCAATATTCTAGAAAATCGAATTAAGTCTATGAAGAAGATTAGGGAACAGCAAAAGAGTAAGCGAAAGAAAAATCAAGTACCGATTATATCTCTCGTAGGTTATACGAATGCTGGAAAAAGTACTTTATTTAATTTATTAACAGATAGTACCGTACTATCAGAAAACAAATTATTTGCCACTCTTGATGCTACGACGAGAAAGTTTAAAGATTCAGACCAAGAGATTCTTTTATCAGATACAGTAGGCTTTATTGATAAGCTACCTCATGATTTAGTCAAAGCATTTGAGTCTACATTAGAAGGCGTTGTAGAGTCTGACTTATTGCTCCATGTTATCGACTCTTCTAATGAGAATTTTTTAAAACAGATACAACTGGTAGATGAAGTACTTCGCTCTTTAAAAGCAGATCATAAAAAAGTGATGTATATATTTAATAAAGTTGATAAAAAGTGTGAAAATTTTGAAGAGAAATATTCTACCATTAGAGGTATAAAAGCCATGATCTCCGCAAAATACGAGATAGGTATTTCAGAATTATTAGGCCTAATCCAAAAGCAAATTTATGGTGAGCGCCTTGTAAAACAAATCTCTATACCATACGAAGATATGTCTATTATATCTTCACTGCATAACCAAGGAATGGTTCTAGAAGAAAAATATGAAGAAGAGGCTATAAAGCTAAAAGTGCAGTATACAGAAGAGATGGAGCATATGGTGCGAAAATATTTATAGGTTGGACGGTTGGTTCGTTGGACGGATGGACGGGAAAGCGGAACTTTACAAGCAATGCGGAATTATGAAGTATAATTTATTGACCCGAATGGATTAACCCAAAAAAGGTTTTCCTTACCACCTTACCACCTTACCACCTGACCACCTGTTTTTTAAAGGGTGATATTTTGGATTACTATACCATTGAAGGACATTGTGCGGCAGAGGAGATTATTAAGAAATCTCAGTTTATCGTGAATTGTTTTCATGTAGAAAATGAAAGCCAAGTTGAGGAAATATTAAAGAGCATACAAAAGGAACACTACAAGGCAACGCATAATTGCTATGCATATGTACTTGGGATGCAAAAAGAAATACAAAAATATAATGATGATGGAGAACCTTCTGGTACTGCAGGAAAACCTATTTTAGAATCTATATTACATAATGATTTGACGAATATACTCATTATCGTCACGAGATATTTTGGTGGGATTAAATTAGGTGCTGGAGGTCTTGTACGAGCATATAGTGGTACTGCAACACTAGGCATTAATCAATCTACTCACGTAAAAATGCAGTATTCATCCTTAATGGAAATATCCTGTGAGTATACGAACTTAGGAAAAATCAAAGATTATCTAGCCAAAAATGAAATCAAGGAAGAAGAAGCAATCTACGACGACAAAGTCCGCATACATGTCTATATCCCCATTAGTGAAGAAGAAAAGCTTCAAGGGGATCTAGTTGAGCTCACCAATGATCAGGTGGGAGTTTGTAAGATAAGGGAAGAATATGTGAAGCAGGTGGTCAGGTGGTCAGGTGGTCGGGTGGTCAGCAAAAACTAAACTCGCCTTCGGGCGAGATAACGCTTTGTGCTTAATTTATGATATTTTACTTAATCCTCATAAACAAACTTTGTTTTTAAGACTAAGCCATCATTGGTGGTCTACGCTTTTTCTGACCATCTTAATGCTGGCCACCTGACCACCTTAAATCAAATATCTCCTTCAACCCCATGACTAAAAGAAGAACAGCAAATAATTTTCGGAGCATAGCTGGTGAAAGATGGACAGCTAAATAAGAACCTAGTAGAGCTCCTATTATCCCAAAAGGGACTACCTTTTTTGTTACAGATAGATCAATGTTTTTATGTTTAATGTGGATTGGCAAACAGGCTAGAGCTAAAGGGAGATAACAGATTAGATTTGTACTCTGGGCTATTTTTTGTTTTACGTCTAAAAGAATGGTTAACATAGGAATCAAAATGATTCCACCGCCAATGCCCATCCCTCCAATAATTCCTGATAAAAAACCAATAATCGTAGCCATTATAACAACATCCTAACTGCAGAAATGATCATAACAATACCGAAAATTTTGCGTATTAATGTATTTGATATATTGCAAAGTAATTTTGCTCCTACCATCCCACCGATAACAGAACCAAGTGCTACTCTTATTATCAATCCAGTATCATAAAATCCGTTTTTGATGAAGACAAAGGAACTGATTATACAGAGAGGGAGGATAATAGATATACTGGTTGCATGAGCCATTTTGTTTTCAAAGGATAAAACGTGAGTCATGAGAAGAACTGCGATAATTCCACCTCCGGAGCCAAAAATCCCGTTCAGAAGCCCAATAGACAATCCTAAAATAGCTAGTAGTAAATTGGTATTAATATTTTTAATATTCATGATGGTATCATGTGTGTAATTGGGAAAAATATTCGTTTTTTAGCGGAAAGCTGAATGCGGAATGCTGAAAGGAAACCGCCTCGTCAATAGGGGAGATTTTCCACTTACCGCTTACCGCTGTCAGCTTTAAATCAGCTTCTTATTGCCCTATGCCTGTATTCTATGATAAAATTAAGAACGCTAATGAAGTATTATGAGGGAGGAAATAGAATGTCAGGACATTCAAAGTGGTCAACCATAAAGAATAAAAAGGGTAAAGCAGATGCAGCTAGAGGGAAGGTTTTTACAAAACTAGCTAAAGCCATATCAGTTGCAGCTAAAGAAGGCGGTCCGGATCCAGAATTAAATGCAAAACTAAGAGATGCTATTACAAAGGCAAAGGGTAATAATATGCCTAATGACAATATAGATCGAGCAATTAAAAAGGGCGCAGGCGAATTAGGAGGAAGCAGCTACGAGACGATTACATATGAAGGATACGGTCCAGCAGGTGTAGCAGTTATCGTAGAAGCTTTGACAGATAATAAAAATCGAACTGCAGCGGATGTTCGACATGCTTTCGATAAAAATGGTGGTAATTTAGGAACAAATGGCTGTGTATCTTTTATGTTTGAAAAGAAAGGCCAAATCATGATTGCAAAGACTTCAGATATTGATGAAGATGAACTTATGATGGTTGCACTAGATGCTGGTGCAGAAGATATGATGATTGAAGAAGAAGGATACGAAGTAATTACAGATGTAGATAATTTTCAAGGAGTAGTCGAGGCCTTAGAAAATGCAAATTACAAATTTGAATCTTCAGAAATTACTATGATTCCAAATACCTTCACAAAATTATCACAAGACGACGCAAAAAAAATGCAAAAGATGTTAGATATGTTCGACGATAACGAAGACGTGCAAGATATATACCACAATTGGGAAGAAGAGTAAATTTAATAGTGTTAATACAAATAAGCCTTAGGGCTTATTTTTTTGTCAAGAAATTTTCCTAGTTAGTGAAACTGTTGTTTTAACGAAGTAGTCATAGGGTTGGACGGGGAAAACTTAAAAGCGGAAAGTTGAATGCTGAAAGCGGAACTTTGTAACTGAAAAGTGGAATAATACAAATTTGCTACTAATTACGTAGTCCTGTACTGTTCATTATTCACTGCGACGTAAGTTACATACTTGACCCGAGCACTTGCCCTCGTCATCCTGAGCGAAGCGAAGGATCTTAGAGCTGAAAGCAATGACTCCAAAAGTTTTTGCTGATCACCCGACCACCTGTTTTCAACAATTGTTCAACAAATGTTATAATATCTAGACTTTTGGTTAAAATACCCATAGGTGGAAATATATTTTTCGCTAATGAAATCAACAATAAAAGGAGAAAATCTTTAGTAAATTGTAAAGATAATTGGAGGTTACTATATGAAAAGTCCAAATGGCAGTAGTATGAGGAGAAAAGGAATTGGTGTGGGTGTAGCACTCATTGTTATATTTGGATTGATTTTAGGATATTTAAGTGCTGATTTATTCAGTAAAATTCAAGATTCTAGAGATGCCAGTAAAGGTAGAAACATAGCTGAGGTGGCAAGAGTATCTGCTACAGATATGGGACTAGGAGAAAATGCTACTATATATTACAATCGAGTCTATACAAAATGTAATGAAGTATCAACGGAACAAAAGGTAGCTGACAATACGAATATTGGGAAAAATAAGAATCAATTAAGCGAGATTTACTCTGAATGGAATATTGTAGAGCTTACATCTGATAAATTGGTCCTACAAAAAAATATTGATAGCTATTCTCCAGATTACTATAAAGTAGGGACTCACGATGACGGACAAGGACATATATTTGTGGCAGTCTATACTTATAATATTGAAGGGATGGAAGTTTTAGATAATATTACAAGTACGCCTATAGAGTTAGTATACTCTGGGGAACGTGAAAAACTAGAGGGAGGAATCATCGTCAAAGGAGAAGAAAATTTATACGAGCTATTAGAAAATTATGATGAATAATTTTTAAGCCACCAGCCTAAAAAGCTATCATGGCTAGGGGTATAAGCTAATGCTAAGGTTACCATGGGTAGCCTAAATACTGGTAGTTGGTTGCTAAAGTAGTTCCTTTTCTATATAATGTAATCTATATAGAAAGGGGTTTTTTTTTGTACGAATACATCAAAGGACAAATTGTCGACATATACGATGATAAAGTAATACTTGAGTGCAATGGCATAGGGTATTCTATTTTTATTTCAGCAAATACAATGACAGATTTAAGCAATGGTTCAGATAGTGCTCAAATATATATATACGAACACATTCGAGAAGATGAACTGTCTTTCTATGGATTTTCTGATAAAAACGAAAGGCAGATTTTTAAAGATTTAATCAGCGTTTCAGGAATAGGGCCTAAAGTAGCTCTTGGAATACTATCAAAATTTAGGGGAAATGAACTCTTAAAATATATTAGTTTAGGTGATGAAAAAGCACTTTCAACTGCACCTGGTGTAGGTAAAAAAACTGCCAATAGAATGATTTTAGAATTAAAAGATAAGTTCAGCAAAATAGCAGTTATCGACCAATACAATGAAACAGTTGCTTCACCTATAGAGAATGGTATTCGCGAAGACGCTATTGCCGCTCTTATGTCTCTAGGCTACGATTATCACCAAGGTGCGCAGCTGGTAGGAAAAGTCTACAAAGAAGATATGACATTAGAAGAGCTGATTAAAAAAGCGTTATCGGGGAAATAGACTAGGTTGGACGGTTGGACGGTTGGACGGTTGGACGGGAAGACCTTCTCGCCTTTAGGCGGGGTATGGTTTTGCTGACCACCTGACCACCCGACCACCTGACCACCTAGTTTTGCTAAAAACTAGGAGGTGTTTTTTTGGAAAAGAGAATTATTACTACAGAGCTAATAGAACAGGACAATGAGATTGAAAAAACCCTTCGCCCTCAATATTTAAAAGATTACATAGGCCAGGAGCTTGTAAAGGAAAAGATGAGTATTTTTATCGAAGCAGCAAAGCAGAGAAAGGAAACACTCGATCACGTCTTACTATACGGTCCTCCAGGTCTTGGGAAAACGACACTAGCAGGAATTATTGCAAATGAGATGAATGTAGCAATTAAGATTACTTCAGGTCCAGCTATTGAGAAACCTGGTGACTTAGCAGCTATGCTTACTAATTTAAACGAAGGTGATGTGCTCTTTATTGATGAAATCCATCGCCTCAATAGGGCAGTTGAAGAAATCTTATATCCAGCAATGGAGGATTATGCATTAGATATTATTGTGGGTAAAGGTCCAGGAGCACGGTCTATTCGATTAGACTTGCCGAAGTTTACCTTGATCGGAGCTACTACAAGGGCAGGCCTTTTAACTTCTCCATTAAGGGATCGATTTGGTGTCATATGTAGACTTCAAATTTATGATTATGAGCAATTAAAGGAAATCATTTTGAGATCATCAGATATATTTAATTCACCAATAGATGAAAGGGCAGCACTAGAGTTGGCAAAAAGATCAAGAGGAACACCTCGAATTGCCAATCGTCTTCTTAGGAGAATTCGTGATTTTGCACAGATTAAAAATGATGGAATCATCGACATAGAAACAACAAATGATGCCCTCGATTTATTAGAGGTAGATTCTATTGGACTAGACGAAGTAGATAGAAAATTATTAATGAGTATTATTGAAAAGTTTAGCGGAGGTCCAGTAGGCTTAGATACGCTATCTGCATCTATTGACGAAGAAAAGACAACTATTGAAGATGTGTACGAGCCCTATCTCTTACAGCTAGGTTTTATACAAAGAACTCCCCGAGGTCGAATAGTAACCAAAAGGGCATATGAACATTTAAATATGCCGATGGAAGAACAATAAAAATAAAGAACAAATACCATCAAGAGAGGCGCCAATGGCGCTTTTTTTGAGTAAAAGCGTATCTTTTTATTTAGCGCTTGTTCAAATTTAATCTAAAGATTTTACATAGAACTTACAACATACAACTTAGAACGAATATGCTTTTTCTTGATTTACTACAGCTTATTTAGTATGATATTGAAATACAAGTTTTAAAGGAGCAGCTAAATGAATACAAAAGACTTTAATTATGATTTGCCAGAAGAACTGATTGCCCAGACCCCTTGTGAAAAGAGGGACAACTCCCGGCTTATGGTCGTAAATAGAGAGCACACTACGATAACGCACAAACATTTTTACGATATTCTAGAATATCTAGGTGAAGGAGATACCCTAGTTTTAAATAATACTAGAGTCATCCCAGCCCGACTCTTTGGAACAAAAGCAGATACAGGAGCTGTAATCGAAATTTTGCTTTTAAAGAGAGTACAGGGAGATATTTGGGAAACATTGGTAAAGCCTGGAAAGAAAGCAAGAGTTGGTGCTGTTATTGAGTTTGGTGATACGCTCAGAGGAGAAGTCATAGAGATAAAAGAAGATGGAAATCGTCATATTCAATTTCAATATGATGGCATTTTTGAAGAAATTCTCGATGAATTAGGAATGATGCCTTTGCCACCATATATTAAGGAAAAACTAGAAGATCAAGAAAGATATCAAACCATATACTCTAAAGTAAAAGGTTCGGCTGCAGCTCCAACAGCAGGACTACACTTTACAGAGGAGCTACTCAAAGAAATTCGTCAAAAGGGAGTTCATATTGCTTACGTAACTTTGCATGTTGGCTTAGGAACCTTTAGACCAGTAAAGGTAGATCATGTAGAAGAACATAAAATGCATTCAGAGTATTATGTTTTAACTCAAGAGACAGCGGATATAATCAATGAGACAAAAAGAAGAGGCAATAAAGTAATAGCTGTAGGCACTACTTCTGTCCGTACTCTAGAAACAGTTGCTCAAAAGTCCTGCCCCTTGCAAGAGTCTTCAGGTTGGACAGATATCTTTATCTATCCAGGATATGAATTTAAAGTGGTAGATAGAATAATTACCAATTTCCACCTACCAGAATCCACCCTTATGATGCTAGTAAGCGCCTTTGCATCAAAGGACTTTATAATGAAAGCCTATAAAGAAGCAGTAGAAGAAAAATATCGATTCTTTAGTTTTGGAGATTCGATGATTATTGTTTAAGGTGGTCAGGTGGTCAGGTGGTCAGGTGGTCAGCAGAATCTTAAAACCCTAAAAGCGGAAAGCTGAATGCGGAAAGCGGAAAAGTTAGACGGTTGGTCCGTTGGACAGTCGTAGGTTGCAGGCTTGTAGCTCCTTACAGTCGCTACAAACCTCGCCTTTGGCAAGTAAGGGCGGAGGCTCAGTCATTATTGAGCGAATGGTCGAATCTTAGACCCGAGAGACTTGACCCAAATCTTCCGCATTCCGCTTTCCGCATTCAGCGTTTTTACTTAGAACATATAACTTAGAACTAAATTGGAGGTATTATGGGAGCTATTAAATACGAATTAATAAAAGAATGCAAGCAAACTGGTGCTAGGCGTGGGAGATTGCATACGCCACATGGCATCATTGAGACGCCAATATTTATGCCTGTAGGGACACAGGCTACAGTTAAGTCTATGACCCCTGAAGAATTAAAGGAAATTGGGTCACAGATTATCTTATCCAATACTTATCACCTATATCTAAGACCAGGTCATGAATTGGTTCAAAAGGCAGGGGGCTTACACCAGTTCATGAATTGGGACAAACCTATTTTAACAGATAGTGGTGGATTTCAGGTGTTTAGCTTAGGAGAACTTAGAAAGATAAAAGAGGAAGGGGTAACCTTTCAATCTCATTTAGATGGTTCTAAACACTTCTTGTCCCCAGAAAAAGTTATGGAAATACAAAACGCCCTAGGATCTGATATCATTATGTGTTTTGACGAATGCGCCCCATATCCAGCTACTTATGAGTATACAAGAGATTCTCTAGATAGAACCATAAGATGGGCAAAGAGATGTAAAGACGCTCATAAGAATACAGAAAACCAAGCTCTATTTGGCATTATCCAGGGTGGAATGTACAGAGATTTAAGAGAGAAAAGCGTAAAAGAAATGTTAGAAATCGATTTTCCAGGATATTCTATTGGCGGACTCAGTGTAGGAGAACCAAAGCATCTTATGTACGAAATGCTCGAGTACACCACCCCACTTCTTCCAAAAGACAAGCCAAGGTATCTAATGGGCGTAGGAAGTCCAGATGCTTTATTAGAAGGAGTTCTTCGAGGTGTAGACATGTTTGATTGTGTATTGCAGACTCGTATTGCCCGAAATGGTACAGCAATGACCAGTGGTGGAAGGGTAGTTATCCGTAATGCTAAATATATGGAGGACTTTACGCCTCTTGATCACGAGTGTGATTGCTATGTATGTAAAAATTACACAAGAGCATATCTAAGACATCTCATAAAAGCAGGAGAAATATTAGGTGCTAGATTGCTCACGTATCATAATCTTTATTTTTCTTTAAACTTAATGAAAAACGTCCGCTTAGCCATTGAAGAAGATCGACTTTTAGACTTTAAAGAGGAATTTTTCAAGAAATATGGATATTGTTAAATATTTCATGTATAATAAAACTATATGACAAAAAGGAGCGAAAATATATGACTGGGCAACAATTAGGTACATTAAGTAGTTTTCTTCCATTAGTTCTCGTATTTGTATTCTTTTACTTTTTCATTATAAGGCCACAAAATAAGCAACAAAAGAAAGTACAAGACATGAGAAATAATCTGAAAAAGGGAGACCGAATCGTAACAATAGGGGGCTTCCACGGGAAGGTAGTAGGTTTTAAAGAAAATATTGTAGTAATTGAATTAAAACCCGACAATGTAAAAGTAGAAATCACCAAAGCTGCAGTAGCAGAGGTGGTAAAAGAAGCAGAAGTAAATCCTAAAAAATCAGATAAAGATGAGTAAAGACAAAGAATTTAGCTTTGTCTTTTTTCTTTGGTCAAAAGTGGAAAGCTGAATGCTGAAAGCGGAACTCTAATTGTGAATTCTGAACTCTTAATTGTTCGAAGCACATGGATCCGGGCTCCTGCCTAGTCACTCAGACGAACTTGGGACGAAGAGTCTCTCCGCACATTTCTCATAATTTAGCATAAAACCCTTTTAAGACGGGCATGATACTTCTATTAGTTAGGTAGGAGTTGGGTTTATGAAATTACAGATTAATTTCAACGAAAATATGCGTTCTATAAAGGATGTTCTTGGAATAGAAAAAAGCTTTGATATTATTGCAAGAGAATTGTATATAGCAGAGAAAAAATCTTGTATCTTTTTTATAGATGGATTTGCAAAAGATGATATTATGTATTATATCCTCAATACCTTGCAGCAACTAGAAAAAGAAGATTTGAAAAAAGATGTAATTAAAAACCTCTTAAATAAAAATATTGCTTATATAGAGGTAGATACTTTTACAGATTTAGAACAGATGCAGTTGTCGGTGCTCTCAGGAGCATTAGCTCTGATTGTAGATGGGGAAATGGAAGGAATTATTATAGACGCTAGAACCTATCCCGTCAGAGGACCCCAAGAGCCAGAGACAGAAAAGGTCACAAGGGGAGCAAAAGACAGTTTTGTAGAGACCGTTATCTTTAATACAGCTTTAATACGAAGACGTGTACGGGATCCTAAATTGTACTTTGAAATTCAGCAAGTAGGCGCTAGATCGAAGACTGATGTAGTCATTGGATATATTGACGATTTAGTAGATCATGGGTTACTTGATAAGATTAAGAAAAAAATCGAAAATATTAGAGTTGATGCCCTAGTAATGGCGGAAAAGACTTTAGTTGAACTATTAGTAGAATCAAAGTGGTATAATCCATTGCCTCAGGTAAAATATACAGAAAGACCAGACGTAGTGGCTGCTCATCTTATGGAAGGACATATTGCCATTATCGTAGATACTTCGCCAAGTGTCATCTTATTGCCTGTTACGATCTTTCATTTTACACAGCACGCTGAAGACTATTATCAAAATATTGTAGTAGGTACGTATCTTAGGTGGATGCGCTTTATAGGTATGTTTCTGTCTATTTTTGCCATACCCATTTGGATTCTGTTAGTCAATCATCATGAATCCTTGCCTGGTTTTCTTAAATTTATAGGACCAAAGGAAGCAGGTGAAATCTCTATATTTGTGCAATTTCTCATCTTAGAATTTGGTTTTGGTATTTTAAGGATTGCCTCTGTTCATACACCTAATGTTCTCTCTACTTCTTTGGGTATTATTGGGGCTTTGCTCATAGGAGATCTTGCTATAAATGTAGGGTGGTTTATACCTGAGACTATTTTATATACCGTTATTTCCGGTGTAGGCACTTTTGCCAACCCTAGCGTAGAGTTTGGACTATCCATGACTATTTTTCGCATTGTCCTCCTGGTTCTAACGGGATTGTTTGATATTTGGGGGTTTGCCTTAGGCATAATTATCATAATAGGAATGATCTATAGAACGAGATCTTTTGATCACAAAAAATACACTTGGCCCCTATACCCCTTCGACTGGTCTGCTCTTAAAAGCATCCTAGTAAGAAAACCTATACCACAAGTTGGGAAGAAAAATAAAGAATAACCACCTTATCACGTTACCACCTATTTTAGTTCTAAAACCTCCCATCACTGAATAATAAATAATAAACAGATAGAGGTCGGAGGTATGGATATGAAAGAGAATTCGCAAGTTGATAATGAGTTTTTGAAATTATATCTTAAGGGCTTACTGCGTAGCATTGGTTTGGCCTTGATTTTAATTGTCATTATGACGACTGTATTTTTCTTTGTGGATTTAAATAATAATTTAGTCAATCCATTCGAATTTGTCATATTGCTACTAAGTGTTTTATATGCTAGTATTTATGTTTCTAGGCGTATGAAGAGCAAGGGATGGCTTCATGGGATTATTATGGGAACGATTTATTTTGCCATTATATTTGCTGTAAATCTAGGAACAGCTGCAGATGGTTTTCAAATTATGAGTATTCTCCCTAAATGGATCTTTTTTGGAAGTACAGGTTTTATTGGCGGTTGCATTGGAGTCAATATTCGATAAATTTGTTTAATCGTGGTAAATATTATGATATAATATTCGAGTCAGCAGGTCGGCTCGCAAAAATCAGCGTATTTTCCGTGTTTGCACGAGAAAATGGGATGATTTGCGCGAAAGCAAAGTGAACACTCTAAACGACCGGAGCTGGGTAGCAGCGGAGGTAATCTGCGTCTTATTTATGCTACATTACTTACGGTAAGTGCGATCTGTACGAAAACTTAGAGAGAAAATCTACTATCTACAAAATAAAGTAGATCATTTAAAAAGAAGATATGGATGGGAGTGAAAAAAAGTGAAACATTTTGTAAAAATAAATAAGGGGACATTACACAATCTTGAAAATAAAGGTTGCGGTGAATGTCAAACATCTTGTCAATCAGCATGTAAGACATCCTGTACAGTAGGAAATCAAAAGTGTGAAAATGAATAAGAAACAGCTTTAAGCAGTAAATATTATATTTACTGCTGTTGTTTGTTTAGGAGGATTTTTTTTGATACATAAATATAAACTAGAAGATACATATATTTTACTTGATGTGAATAGTGGGGGGGTTTTTCAAATTGACGAAATCACCTATGATATATTAGATTATTATCCTGATGTAAATAAAGAACAGACCATTGAAAACTTAAAAAACAAATATAGTATTGAAGAATTATCTGAAATTATTGATGAAATAGACCAATTGATAAATCGAAATGAATTATTTACAAAACAAGATGTAATAAATCCTAATTTTATAAACAATACTGTAATCAAAGCTATGTGCTTACACGTATCTCATGACTGCAATATTAGATGTAAATACTGTTTTGCGTCCCAAGGAGACTTTCAAGGAGATCGACTTCTTATGGACGAAGAGACAGGGAAAAAAGCTATTGATTTTCTAATTGAAAATTCAAAAGGAAGAAGAAATCTAGAAATAGACTTCTTTGGAGGAGAACCTCTACTCAATTTTGAATTAGTAAAGACACTAGTAGATTACGGTAGAGAGCAGGAGAAGATACACAATAAAAATTTCCGCTTTACGATGACTACAAATGGCGTTTTGTTAGATGAAGAGACAATGGAATACATCAATGAAAATATGCACAATGTAGTTTTGAGTATTGACGGTCGAAAAGAAGTAAATGACCGTATGAGATACACACCTAATAACAAGGGTACTTACGATATTATCCTTTCTAAGATTAAAGCTATGGCAGATAAGAGAGGGGATAAGGAACATTATGTTAGAGGTACTTATACAAAATATAATTTAGACTTTAGTAATGATGTGATTCATCTAGCTGATTGTGGTTTTAAGCACATATCTGTGGAACCTGTTGTTACAGATCCTAAAATGGATTATGCAATTACAAGAGAAGATCTACCAGTTTTATTTAATGAATACGAAAAATTGACGAAAGAATACCTAAAAAGACAAGAAGACAAACCATTTCGCTTTTACCATTTTAATGTAGATTTAGATCATGGACCATGTCTTTACAAAAGGGTTTCAGGTTGTGGTGCAGGCAATGACTATATTGCTATTACGCCTCAAGGAGATATTTACCCTTGTCATCAATTTGTAGGAGATGAGAAATTTAAATTAGGTACAATTTTCGAAGGAATTGTCAATACTACAGTGAAAGACGAATTTCATGAGGCTAATTTAACAGAAAAAGCAAAGTGCACAGACTGTTGGGCAAAATATTTCTGTGGTGGCGGATGTTTAGCAAATGCATATAATACGAACGGAAATGTATTAGAACCTGATGAAATAGGCTGTGAATTAGAAAAGAAGAGATTAGAATGTGCTATAGCCATCGAAACGATTAACAGAAGCTAACTGTTGTTTGAACGAGACTTCTTTCAGTGGGGGATTCGCCCGTACTAAAGGTTAGTCGAGTTAACCGCCCTTGGGCCCCCGCTGTCTAAGGAGGCGGAGGTCTTAGGGCGGGTTCGTTCAGTGATAAAGATATGAGGAGGCTTGAGATGAAAAAGAAAGTCTACAAGAAAAAGGGGACAAGAAGTAAAAGCACAGTAGGATTTGTACTAATTTTAGCGATTATCGCTTTTACCTCTTTTGTTATGATCAATGGATTGCAAGTAGGCATATATGAAATACTGCCTGTTAAAGACAATGTCAACTACGGTTTAGACTTAACAGGTGGAGTATACGTAGTTCTAGAAGCAAAAGAAGCTAAAGGAGATCCTGTTACAGATGAAAAAATCAATCGAGCTATTGCAATTATTCAAGAGAGAATAGATGGATTAGGCGTATCTGAGCCTATTATTGCAAGGCAAGGAGAAAATCGAATCCGTGTTTCCATACCAGATATGCAAGATCAAAAAGAAGCATTAGATGTAATAGGTAAGACAGCTCAATTAGAATTTGTAGGTCCTGATGGAGAAGTTGTTTTAACAGGAGAGCGAGTTAAAGAATCAAATGCTGTCTATCAAACAGATGAAACAGGTGCAAGATCAGCAGTTGTTACATTAAAATTTAATGAAGCTGGTACAGAAGCTTTTGCTGAAGCAACAGCTAAATATATCAATCAAGTCATTGAAATAAAACTCGACGGCGAAGTGATTTCTGCTCCACAAGTACAAACAAAAATTACTGGTGGAGAAGCAGTCATAACAGGCATGGCAAATATTGAAGAAGCTGGAAATCTTGCTACTCTAATTCAAGCAGGAGCATTGCCAGTAGAACTAGAGCCAGTGGAAGTTCGAACAATTGGACCTACCTTAGGACAAGACTCATTAGAAAAGAGTATCATTGGTGGGGCAATTGGTATTTCATTAGTATTCGCCTTTATGTTATTTTACTATAGGGTGCCAGGGTTTATTGCAGATTTAGCATTAATTGTATATGTCCTTTTAAACTTCTTAGTATACTCTTTAATTGGTGTGACCATAACACTTCCAGGTGTTGCAGGAATTATTCTCTCTATTGGTATGGCTGTTGACGCCAATGTCATTATATTTGAAAGAATAAAAGAGGAACTCCGCATTGGAAAATCTCTTGGAGCTGCTATTGATTCAGGCTTTAAAGAAGCATTCTCATCCATATTTGATGGAAATGTTACGGTAGTCATTGCTGGTCTAGTACTCTTTGCTTTGGGATCTGGAACAGTAAAGGGTTTTGCAGTAACACTCTTAATAGGTACTGCAATTAGCATGTTTACAGCACTTACTGTAACAAGACATCTGTTAAAGATGTTTGTAAATATGCAGATAGTAAAAAATACTAAATTTTACGGAGCATAGGAGGCGAGTACATGAAAAAGAAATTTAATATAATAGGTAAGAGAAAGTTCTTCTTTATCTTTTCTACCATACTTATGATCATCTGTATAGGCTCCTTATTGATTAATGGATTAAATTACGGCATCGATTTTAAAGGTGGTACTATTATTCAAATTGAAATGCATCAAACTTTTAAAACAGATGAAATTAGAGAAATTACAGACACTTTTGATGAGAGCGCAGACATTACTTATGCTGGGGAAGAACAAACTCAACTAATGATCAATACTCAGGAGAGTTTGAATGAAGAACAAATTGAGTCCTTGTTTAGTAAATTTCAAGAAAAATACGATTTAAAAGGCAAAGATTTATTATCATCAGAGAAGGTAAGCGCTACAATAGGTGACGAATTTAAAACCCAGTCCATACTAGCCTCAGTCATCGCAGTACTACTTATACTCGTTTATATTACATTTCGATTTGAGTTCTTGTTTGGCTTCTCTGCCGTACTTGCATTAGCACATGACTTAATAGCTGTATTAGGAGCATATTCGATTTTTGGTGTTGAAGTCAATTCACCATTTATTGCAGCAATGCTCACCATATTAGGTTTCTCTGTTAATGATACAATTGTTATCTTTGACAGAATACGAGAAAATCGAAGAAAGTATAAAAAGAGCCAGTTGTTCGAATTGACGAATGATAGTGTTAATCAAACCATGGGAAGATCTATTAATACAACCCTATGTGTATTATTAGCGATTATATCCTTATATCTAATGGGGGTACAGTCTATACAAGACTTTATTCTTCCATTAATCATTGGATTTATCAGCGGCTCCTACTCAACTATATTTATAGCGAGCTCCTTCTGGTATGTAGCACAGGAGAAGAGACAAGCAGCAAAGGCTTAAAGGGCTTTGCCCTTTAAGCCTAGTCGCTAGCAATCAGTCATCAGCACTTTAGCCACCTTTGGTAGCTGTAAAGTTTAGACTTGTACAATAGAGTTGTTTCTATGCTATTCAATATTTTTACTATATTTGCATAAACTTGTCACCGAAGGTGACATAAATACTGATAGCTGAACGCTGGTTGCTGGTCGCTTTTACATAAAACATACAACTTAAAGAGAGAGAGGAGAAGAGTATGTATAGATGGACCTTAAAAAATCGGAAAGTAGACTACAAAAACATGTCTTCTCAGCTTCGAATTAGCCAAGAAGTCTGTAGGGTATTAGTTAATCGAAATATTACTTCAAGGCAGAGCATCAAAGAGTATCTCCACCCAACTTTTGAAAATTTGCATGACCCTAGGCTCATGTTAGATTTGGAAAAATCCGTTAATGCGATAATACGGGGAATCCAAGAAAATAAACTCTTTCGCATTGTAAGCGATTATGATGTAGATGGAGTGATTAGTTGTTATACCTTATATAAAGCTTTAAGTAGATGTGGAGCAAGGGTAGATTATGTGATCCCTCATAGGGTATATGATGGTTATGGTATTAATGAACGGATCGTAAGAGATGCAAAGGAAGATGGGATAGACATTCTTATTACTTGTGATAACGGAATATCTGCCTTTGATGCAATGGAGTTAGCAAGTGAATTAGGATTAATCGTAATAATTACGGATCATCATCAACTTTCTTATGAAGTATTTGAAGATGGAAGCAAAGAGTACCAAAAGCCAAAAGCGTATGCCATCGTAAACCCACATCAAGAGGATTGTAAATATCCTTTTAAGTCTCTTTGCGGTGCAGGTGTAGTATTTAAGATGATACAATTACTCTATGAACTTATGAACCTTCCTAAAGCAGAAGCACTTGATTTTGTACAGTATACAGCTATTGCAACTGTATGCGATATTGTCGATTTAGTAGGGGAAAACCGAATTATCGTAAAAAATGGTTTGGAGTTGCTTAAATCTACAGAGAATGTAGGAGTAAAAGAATTGATTAAGGTTAACAATCAGGACATACAAAAAATCTCTGCTTATACTTTAGGCTTTATCATCGGTCCTTGCATTAATGCAGCTGGTAGATTAGACTCAAGTGATATCGCTGTAGAGCTACTTATAACAGATGATGAGGACGAAGCAATAGTCATAGCTAGTGAACTATATCAGTTTAATTATGAGAGAAAAGAGCTTACGGAATCTGGTCTAGAAAAAGTCATTTTTGAAATTGAGAATTCACAAATAAAAGACGACAAAATCAAAATTATATTTCAGGAAGATATTCATGAAAGCGTAGCAGGCATTATAGCAGGCAGGGTAAAAGATATATATCATTTACCAACTATTGTCTTGACGGATTCAGAGGGCATAGCTAAGGGCTCTGGTAGATCGATTGAAGCTTATAATATATATGAAGGATTATCTTCTTGTAGAGAGTTATTAGAAAAATTCGGTGGACATTCTATGGCGGCAGGTTTATCTGTTCAAAAATCGAATATTCAAGCCTTAAGACAAAAAATAAATGAACAATTTGATATAGATGAAGAAGAACTCATTCCTAAATTGAATATTGACGCATTTATGTCCATTGATCAGGTCAATTTAGCCCTTATCAATGAATTAGAATTTTTAGAGCCCTTTGGAAAGGGAAACAGCAAACCTGTCTTTGGCGATAAAAACATTGGACTTCTGAAGGGAAGAATCTTAGGAGAAAAAGGGAATGTATTGTCTTTAAAATTGGTTTCTTCTAATAAGGAGCTTCATGATGGTATCTTTTTTGGAGATATCAAAAAGTTTAATGAATTCATTGAAGAAAAGTTTGGAAGAGATGAACTAGATAAGCTTTATAATGGAATGAATAATCGCATTTTATTAGATATGGCTTATTATCCTAAATTAAATAGTTATAATGGAAATGAAAAAATACAAATAAATATTTTACATATGAAATAAAAGATTTGAATTCGTATGAAATCATGGTAAAATATAATAATGTAAGGGGAATTTTAATGGATTTAAAATCATTTATAAGTATTGTACCCGATTTTCCCGAAGAGGGAATTAGTTTTAAAGATATTACAACATTGCTCCAAAATGGAGATGCTTTAAAGTATGCAGTAGATCAATTTGCCCACATGGCTAAGGACCTCCAAATAGATATTATTTTAGGACCAGAAGCAAGAGGGTTTATTTTTGGTACTGCAGTAGCGTATGCTTTAGGTGCTGGTTTTGTACCTTTAAGAAAAGCAGGTAAACTTCCTAGAGAGACGATAAGTGAGAGTTATTCTTTAGAATATGGTAAAGACTCTCTAGAAATTCATCACGATGCCATACAAAAAGGTCAAAGGGTCTTAATTGTCGATGATTTACTAGCTACAGGTGGCACTTTGAGCACTTCAATAAAACTGGTTGAGAAATTGCAAGGAACAGTGGAAGGGGTTTTCACGCTAATTGAATTGATGAATCTAAACGGTAGAGAAAATCTAAAAGGCTATAATGTACAATCCCTAATCACATATCCTTATTAAAGTAAAGCTGACGAAGGTCAGCTTTTCATGTATTCTTAAAAAGCTAAGCGTTGGACAGTTGGACAGTTGGACGGGAAAAACAAAAAAGCAAAAAATTAATCCGTGAAACGTGGCCTTAGAGCACTGGTGACTGATCGCTGATTACTAAAGCGCCGCAGGCGCTTTTATATACTAGGATGGTGTGTCTTATGATAAACGAATTAGTTCAAAAAATTAAATCTTATAATAAAGATGCGGACACTGATATTTTCATAAAGGCGTACGAGTTGGCAAAAAATGCTCACGAGGGTCAAAAGAGAGAGTCTGGAGAGGACTATATTGTTCATCCTTTAGAAGTTGCCGAAATTCTTATCGAATTACAACTGGACATGCCTACGATTACAGCATCGATTTTACACGATGTCATTGAAGATACCAATTACTCTTATGAAGATATCTGCAATATGTTTACTCCAGAAATAGCAGAGCTAGTAGATGGTGTCACCAAGATTGGAAAAATTGAATTTAGCTCTAAAGAAGAGCGGCAAGCAGAAAGCTTGCGTAAAATGATCATAGCTATGGCAAAAGATATTCGGGTTATTCTTATAAAATTAGCGGATAGGCTTCATAATATGAGGACGCTAAAGTATATGCCAGTGAATAAGCAAAAGGAAAAAGCCCAAGAAACCTTGGATATCTATGCACCAATTGCTCATAGGCTGGGTATTTCCAGAATAAAGTGGGAATTAGAAGACTTAGCTCTCAGGTATTTGGCTGAGGAGACCTACTACGATTTGGTTCATAAGGTCTCTAGCAAGAGAAAAGAAAGAGAAGAATATATTGAACAGGTCATAGATAGTTTAAAGCAGCGCTTACAAAAAGCAGAAATTGAATCTGATATCTACGGAAGACCTAAGCACTTTTATAGCATTTATCGGAAGATGTACCAACAGAACAAAACTTTTGATCAAATATACGACCTTATTGCCGTTCGCGTGATTGTCAATAGCGTACGAGATTGTTATGCTGTCTTAGGGGTGGCACATACTATGTGGAAGCCTCTTCCTGGAAGGTTTAAAGACTACATAGCCATGCCAAAGCCGAATATGTATCAGTCCCTCCATACTACTGTTATTGGCCCTAATGGGGACCCTTTTGAAATTCAGATTAGAACTTGGGATATGCATCGTACTGCAGAATTTGGTATTGCCGCTCATTGGAAGTATAAGGAAAGCGTAGCTACTAGTAAAGAAGATTCTTTTGAAGATAAATTAGTATGGCTTAGGCAGATTTTGGAGTGGCAAAGGGAGCTTCAGGATTCATCGGAATTTATGGAAACCCTTAAATTAGATTTGTTTTCTGA
The DNA here is from genome assembly GCF_003317055.1 of Alkalibaculum bacchi. Lineage (NCBI taxonomy): Bacteria > Bacillati > Bacillota > Clostridia > Eubacteriales > Eubacteriaceae > Alkalibaculum > Alkalibaculum bacchi. Next base: position 105,129 of record NZ_QNRX01000003.1, on the reverse strand, counting down.
TGAAGTTTTTGTTTTTACGCCAAAAGGTGATGTCATGCAATTTCCAAAAGGAGCTACCCCTTTGGATTTTGCCTATCGAGTTCATAGTGATATTGGAAATAAATGTATTGGCGCAAAGGTAAATGGAAAGATTGTCCCTTTAAATTACGAATTAAATAATGGGGAAATTATCCACGTTTTAACCTCTAACAACTCAAGTGGACCTAGTAGAGACTGGCTAAAGCTTGTAAAGTCATCCCATGCAAAGAATAAGATTAGACAGTATTTTAAAAAGGAAAAACGTGAAGATAATATTATAAAGGGAAAAGATGCTTTAGAAAAAGAACTAAGAAGACAGGGTTTACAAAACACTACTATAATCAAACAACATTATCTTGAGTACGCAGCACAGAAGACTAATTACAACTCTGTAGACGATTTGTGCGCTGCTATCGGATTTGGCGGAATCAAAGCCAATCACATTATACAAAAGATCAAAAATAAGTTTAAAGATGAGCTAAACTTAGAACAACCAGCTGAGCCAACTGTAATTGAACAAAAACAAACAAAACCTCAGAAAGTTTATAACGATTTAGATAAAGCAGTAAAAGTGTGTGGTTTTGATAATATGGCAGTACGCTTTTCAAAATGCTGTAATCCCGTACCTGGAGATAATATTGTAGGATATATTACAAGAGGCCGAGGTGTTTCGATACACAGGGCAGATTGCGTAAATATCCGCCATACAGATGATATAGGGCGACTAATCGATGTAGAATGGGTAAAACATACAAATGCAAACTTTAAAGCACAGATCAATATTAAAGCAAGAGATGTTAAAGGACTTTTGACAAAGGTTACAAATACCTTGTCTGAAGAAGATATCAATATTGATACTTTGTACTGTAAAGGGGATACTCAAGGCTATGCATATGTTGATATTAGTGTAGAAGTGAAAACAGTTAAAGAATTAAGCAAATTGATTAAGAGACTAAGTAAAATACCAGAGATATTATCTATCTACAGAATTTAGGTGAAAAAATGAGAGCAGTAATTCAAAGAGTTAATTCCTGTAGCGTAGACGTAGAAGGAGAGCCCTATAGCCATATAGGAGAAGGTTTGCTCGTCTTACTAGGGATTAAAACCGATGATACGCAAGAAGATATCCAGTACTTGGTGGACAAAATCCAACATTTGAGGATTTTTGAAGATGAAGAGGGAAAGATGAACCTATCCTTAAATGAAATAGGAGGAGAGATCATGATCGTCTCTCAATTCACTTTATATGGAGATTGTAAGAAAGGCAGAAGACCTAGTTTTATTCGAGCAGGAAAGCCAGCAGAAGCAGAGCGCTTGTATGATGAATTCGTCCAAGCCTTTCGTTCTACAAAAATCTCAGTAAAGACTGGGGTTTTTCAAGCTCATATGAATGTTAGGCTAGATAACGATGGACCAGTGACATTACTAGTCGATAGTGAGAAGAGCTTCTGAGTTCTACCTTTAAGCCAAACCATCAACTACTAATAATAAAAGATACCAGCAACCAGCCGTCAGTGACCAGTATTTTAGCTACCTTTGGAAGCTGTTAAGTTTAGGTTTGTTGTAGTAGAGTGGTTCTCAGATTATTCTGATTTTGAAAAGTGTATAACTACTAAGACTATAGGTCGCCCAAGGTGACAAAAATACTGATGGCTGGATGCTGACCGCTGGTGGCTATCTTTTAAAAGGGAGTGTATATATGGATATTAAAATCATTAATAATAATTCAATGGGGACAAATACGTATATTGTGTCTATTGAAAAAGAGGCAATTGTAATAGATCCTGTTGGGAGTATGAATACGATTTTTGATTACATTGAAAAAAATGAACTTAAGGTAAAGTATATCTTGCTTACTCATGGACATGGGGATCATATTGGTTTAGTGCCAGAATTAAAAGAGATTACAAAAGCGCCAGTATATGTTCATAATGAAGATGAAGAGATGATAAACGATTCTCTTATCAACTTATCTGTTCATTTTGAAAAAACCGTATCTTTTAAAAGTGATTATTATTATGATCACAAGAATAATTTGAAACTAGGAGAAGAGACCATAACAGTCATTCACACTCCAGGGCACACAAAAGGCTCTGTATGCATTCAAATAGGAGACTCTTTATTTACTGGAGATACGCTCTTTAAGGGCTCTATTGGTCGAACAGATTTTTATGGAGGAGACTATAATACCATCATACAATCATTAAATAATATAAAAACACTAGATTCAAACTTAAAAGTATATCCAGGTCATGGTCCATCAAGTCAATTGAGCACTGAATGTACGACAAATCCTTATTTTCAACTATAAATAGGGGGTTTTAAAAAAGGGTGTTGACTTTTTCCTTGACACTTTATTTAGAAAAAACTATAATGATAGACAATTGCATAGGAAAACGATGAAAAAGAGAGTAGTCTGTAGCGAATATTCAGGGAGAAGGTGCCGTGACTGAAAGCGCCTTTATATTTTAGCAGTTGAAAAACACTTTGGAGTTTTTATGAGAACGCAAAGGCGTTAAAGTGGGTTTTTACCAAACAGGGTGGCACCACGGGTTAAGATACTCGTCCCTGACATATTGTCAGGGGTGGGTATTTTTTTTGTTTGCTGACCACCTTTAAACCCAATGTCTACAACACGGCAGAATAATCAAATATAGAGATTTTTAATCCAAAATTTCAAAAAATACAGGAGGAAAAACATGAACACAAGCACAAGTTATAGAACACATATGTGTGCCCAATTAAATGAAGATAACATCAATCAAGAGGTAAAGCTATCCGGTTGGGTACAAAAATGGAGAGACCTTGGCGGGGTAACATTTATTGATTTAAGAGATCGAAGCGGAATCGTGCAAATCGTGTTTGATGAAAGCGATAATGCAGAAGCTGCTAAATTAGCTTCTACCCTTCGAAATGAATACGTAATCCAAGTATGCGGTAATGTAGTAAAGAGGGCAGAAGAAACCATTAATCCCAATTTGCCTACAGGTACAATTGAAGTAAAATGTCACAGTCTAAAAGTACTAGATGCAGCTCAAACCCCACCAATCTATATTGATGATTCAGATACTTCGAAAGAGAGTATTCGATTAAAATACCGATATTTAGATCTTAGAAAACAAAATATGAAACACAGTATCATGATGAGACATAAGGTAACAAGTTTTGTTCGAAACTTTTTAGATGATGAGGGATTTATAGATATTGAAACACCTATGCTTACAAAGCCAACTCCAGAAGGAGCGAGGGACTTTCTTGTGCCAAGCAGAGTTCAAAAGGGTAGTTTCTTTGCATTACCTCAATCACCACAATTGTATAAGCAAATTTTAATGGTCTCTGGTTTCGACAGATATTATCAAATTGTAAAGTGTTTTAGGGATGAAGATTTAAGACAAGATCGTCAACCAGAATTTACTCAGATCGATATGGAGTTATCCTTTGTCAATGAGGAAGACATTATGGATACAAATGAAAGAATGGTTGCAGCACTATTTAAAAAATTTAAAGGAATAGATATTTCTCTTCCATTAAAGAAAATGCCTTACAAAGAAGCAATGGAGCGATTTGGCTCCGATAAGCCAGATACTCGTTTTGGATTTGAATTAGTAGATGTAAAAGAAGTATTTAAAAACACGGGATTTAAAGTTTTTGCAGATAATATTGCAAAAGGCGGCGATATCCGAGCCATAAATGCAAAAGGCTGCGGAGAATCTTTTAGCAGAAGAGAAATTGACGCTTTAGTAGAGTACGTTAAAATATACAAGGCAAAGGGCTTGTCTTGGGTAAAGGTAACAGATGACGGAATCAAATCACCAATTGAAAAATTCTTAAGCGATGAAGAAATCAATCAATTATTAGTGACTACAAATGCAGAGCCAGATGATTTGATTCTAATCGTAGGAGACAAACCCTCTATCGTATTTGATGCCTTAGGTCATTTGAGATTAGAACTAGCTCGAAAATTAGAAATAGAATATGATAGAGAGTACGATTTCCTTTGGGTTACAGACTTCCCATTGTTTGAGTATTCAGAAGAAGAAAATAGATACATGGCAAAACACCATCCATTTACTTGCCCTAGAGAAGAAGACATTCCATTAATGGAATCTAATCCAGGTGCAGTTCGTGCAAAGGCATACGACATGGTCGTCAACGGCGTTGAAATGGGTGGAGGAAGCATTCGAATTCACAACAAAGAACTTCAAGAAAAGATGTTTGCTGCATTAGGTTTTACAAAAGAAAATGCAGAGGAACAATTTGGATTCTTACTAGAAGCCTTTAAATACGGCACACCACCTCATGGCGGAATAGCATTTGGTTTAGATAGGATGATGATGTTGCTTCTTGACATTGATAACATCAGAGAAGTAATCGCATTCCCTAAAACACAAAATCATGGTTGCCTGATGACCAGCGCACCAGGCCCAGCAAAAGAAGAGAGCTTGGTAGAATTGGGAATCGAATTGGATTTAGAAAACTGATAAGTTCTAAGATGTAAGTTGTAAGTTCTATGTAAAAGCAAGTGGTCACGATTGGTGACCTAAAGGTTTTACTTAGAACTTACAACATAGAACATAAAACATAAAGGTGGTGATATTATGATAGAAATAGGTACAGTCGATTCTATAGTAGGAAAAAAGGCAAAGGTAATTATTGAACGTAGTGCTATGTGTGGAGATTGCGGTGCTTGCCAGGTGGGAAAAGATAAACTCACTATGGAGACCACCGTTCTAAATACTGTAAACGCCAGGGTAGGGGATAGGGTAGAAGTAGAGATGGCTTTTAAAAATGTCTTAATGGCTTCAATAATCGCCTATGGAATTCCACTACTACTCTTTATAATAGGAGCGGTGCTGTCTTCCCTATTTACAGGAGAAGCCGAAAATCCAGTTATAAGCTTTATCTCAGGTCTCGTGCTTATGGCGGTGGCTTTTATTATAATAAAAATACTCGATAAAAAAGATGCATTCGCGTTCACCTATGAACCACAAATTACAAATATCATTACAAAAACAAACCCATGAATCTTTGATTCATGGGTTTGTTTTTAGCCATCAGCGGCCAGTGTTCAGCAATCAGTACTCGTGTTACCTACGGTGACTTAAAGTTTAATTCGTCACGCCGTTTTCAAAATAGAATATAATAAATATTTATAGAATTACTTCAATAAACACAAATCATTCCTACAGCCTCAGGAAATACTATTATATGACTGATTGCAAATTACTCTACTATGGAATTCTACACTCAACGGCTACCATAGGTAGTCATAGTGCTGATGACTGGTTGCTGGTTTTAATTTATTTAACATAAACATAACATAATAAATGGTATAATATTATCAGAATTTAATAAAGAGCTCACTAATAGGAGGAACAATGGACAAGATACTAGTTGTAGAAGATGAACGTAATATTTTTGAATTAATCAAATTTAATCTTGAAAACAACGGTTACGAAGTAATTGGTGTAGATGATGGAGCATTAGCAATAGATACAATTCTTTCAGAGAGACCTAAGTTGGTAGTTTTAGACTTGATGCTACCAAACAAAGATGGTATGTCTATCTGTAGAGAAGTAAGAGAGACTGCTGAAATCAAAAAGACACCAATTATTATATTGACTGCCAAAGAGACGGAGTTTGATAAGGTCTTAGGCTTAGAATTAGGTGCAGATGATTATATCACAAAACCTTTTAGCGTAAAAGAATTAATCGCTAGAGTAAAGGCACTACTAAGAAGGTCTGTAAATAGCGAAGAAGAAACATCTAATATTGTTAGATTTGGTGATATTGAGCTTCATCAGGATGCTTTTCGCGCATATAAAGGTGGCAAACAGGTAGCTCTTACATTAAAGGAATATGAACTATTATTATTATTAGCAAAAAACAGAGGAAAAGTACTCAATCGAAACTTTTTGCTAGATACCATATGGGGTTATGATTATATCGGTGAAACTCGAACAGTAGATGTACATATACGCCATATTCGTCAAAAAATTGAGGATGACCCTTCAAACCCCAAATATATTGAAACAGTAAGAGGTGTGGGTTATCGGTTTAAAGCATAAGGTGAGAAATGTATAAGCGAATATTAATCAATTTTATCGTTATATTATTTTTATGTATCAGTGCAATTGCATTTGGAATTTACAATACTGCAAAAACGGAATATTACAATGTGATGGAAACTCGTCTAATAGAAACAGCACAGCTGATTCGTTTAGATATTCAAACTGTAGAGGATTTTCAATCCATTAAAAATCAAAGGAAATTTGAACATTTTTCAGAAGTGACTAATTCTAGATTGACTATCGTAAGTAAAGATGGTCAAGTGCATTTTGACTCTGAGGCAGATAGCTCTACAATGAAAAATCATAGTAATCGTCCTGAAATTCAAGGGGCATTAAATGGAACTGCTACTATGAGTACGAGATTCAGCGACTCATTAGATGTTAACATGATGTATGTAGCTATTCCCATTGAAATAGATGGTGAAATCATCGGGGCTATTCGCAATTCTATCCCCCTTCATACCTTAAAAAACGTGACCAATGCTCTTATTAATGATATGGCCATTTCTATTTTCGTCACTCTTATGATAGGTAGCTTAATCTTCTATATACTAATCAAAAATATTGTTAAACCATTAAAAGCCACCACTGATTTTGCAAGGAAAATATCAGAGGGCAATTATAAAAAGCGCCTTAGTATGATTCGAGATGACGAAATCGGAAGTTTGGCAGAGTCCCTTAATAATATGGCGAAGCGACTAGAATATTCCTTTGCGAAATTATCGGAAAGAAACTTTCAGCTAGAGTCTGTTTTATCCAATGTAAAAAATGGAATTGTGGCTACAGATGATAAAGAGCAAATAATACTCATCAATGAGGGTGCCATTCAAATGCTGAATCTTTCGAATATGGAGGATGTCAAAGGAAAGAATATTTTAACTGCATTTAGAATATACGATTTGTACGAAAAAATCAAAAATTTTGATTACAATGAACACGATCTAAATATTTTTGAATATCAATTTAAGGAGAAAATTCTTAGTATATACGTAAAACAAATTTATTATTCTAATAGCATAAAGACGGGATTCTTAATAGTGATACAAGATATTACTCAAATTCGTAAATATGAAAATCTTCGGAAGGACTTTGTAGCAAATGTCACTCATGAACTTAAGACGCCTATTACTTCCATAAAAGGTTTTATCGAAACATTGACTTCAGGTGGCATAGAAGATGAAAATATAAAGATAAAGTTTTACAATATAATTGATTCAGAGACCAATCGATTAATTCATTTAGTAGAAGATATCTTAACTTTGTCTGGTTTAGACAGTCAAACTACTATAACTCAATCCGAACAAGAATTGGTAAATGTGATGGCCTATATGGATAGTATCTATTCCTTGATGGAAAAGCTTGCTGAAGATAAAGATATAAGTTTATCTATACAAATAGATGAAGAGCTTAAAGAAGTTCCTTTTAACAGCAACCATTTTAAACAGCTCATGATTAATCTTATTGACAATGCCATTAAGTATAATAAAAATGGTGGATGTGTCATTGTAAAAATGTACATGAAGGAGAGCAATGCAATTATTGAAGTTCAGGATGATGGCATAGGGATTCCAAAGAGAGATTTGCCAAGAATTTTTGAACGCTTTTACAGAGTAGATAAGGGCAGATCTAGGCAAGCTGGTGGAACTGGTTTAGGATTAGCCATTGTAAAGCATATTGTTCAGGTGAATAATAGTACAATAAGAGTAGAAAGTATAGTTGATAAGGGGACTACATTTTTTGTTGAAATACCCTTAAATACTGAAGATGCTTGATAAAAAAGATTTCCCTAATGATAAGTATTAAAAAGTAAAAACTACTCATCAAAATCAAAAAGACTTAATAGCTATCTATATTATAAATAAACAATGGACATAATATATTTAAGGTAATCTAGCATTAAAAAATTAGAGATAAAAGTTAAAAAATGCGGATATACGACTTAACATATTCTTAACATTGTATTAACGAAGAATAAACCAAGCAGGATAAACCTTATGATAAGATTGGTTTTGTAATAAATTAATCTTACATATTTGAAAGGAGATAATTTCTTTGAAAAAATTATCAATCGCCATGCTAATTATGCTATTAAGTTTTGCTTTCTTCACAGGATGTTCAAACAATGGAGGATCTACAGAAGAAAATGAAACAGGTACAGAAACGGGAAATACTACAGTATCTGGAGAAATTGTTGCAGGTGGATCTACTTCAACAAAAAATATTATGGAAGCTACTTTAGACGAATTTGCAGCATTAAATCCAGATGTAACTGCTGAATATAATGCTACGGGTTCTTCTGACGGTGTAAAAAATGCAGATTCTGGTGTATACCAAATCGGGACAGCTTCTAGAAACATTAAAGAAGAAGAAAAAGCTTTAGGCTTAACTGAAAAAATCTTTGCTTATGACGGAATTGCTGTAATTGTAAATCCAGCAAACAAAGTAAAAGATATTACAGTTGAACAATTAGCTCAAATCTACAAAGGTGAAATCACGAATTGGAAAGATTTAGGAGGAGAAGACGCTCAAATCGTAGTTGTTAGTAGAGAAGATGGTTCAGGTACAAGAGGTGCTTTTGAAGAAATCGTAGGATTTGAAGAAGAACTTACAGCGAATGCAACAATTGCTGAAGGAAATGGTAATGTTCAATCAACTGTAGCTGAAAATGAAAATACTATTGGTTACGTATCTTTCACTTACATCAATGATACAATCAAAGCTTTAACTGTTGAAGGCGTAGAAGCAACTACTGATAATGTATTAAACGAAACGTATAAAGTTTCTAGACCATTCGTTATGGTTTACCAAGATGACAACTTAAATGATGCGGGTAAAGCGTACATCGAATTCTTAATGGGTGAAGAAGGACAGGCGATTGTTGAAGAAGAAGGCGGCATTCCTGTAAAATAAATATGAATACTAATTGAATGGACAGTAAAATAGGGCTCTTTGTAAAGAGCCTATTTTCCATGATAATATATTTTTGAGCATAAGTATTTTTAGTAAGAGAACAAAAATTTCTTACTAAATTAAATTTCAATCAATCACTGGGGGACAAATTAGTGGATTTAATGAAAGATAACAAGACGGATAAAACTCGCAAAGAAAATTTTTTCAAATATGTATTTATGTTTTGTGCTTTTGTGGCAGTAATTAGTGTATTTGCAATTACCTTTTTTGTTTTTTTCAGAGGGTTAAAGCCTTTTATGCCTGGAACGAATGGTTACTCTATCGTTGATTTTTTGACAGGACTAGAATGGAGACCAGGTCAAAATAAATTTGGAATCTTATATATGATAGTAGGGTCTATATTTGCTACTGCTGGTGCCATTGCTATAGGTGTGCCTGTAGGTTTGTTAACAGCAGTTTTTATTGCAGAACTTGCCCCTAAAAGACTAGCAGATATTATTCGACCAGCAGTTGAACTCTTAGCAGGTATCCCTTCTGTATTGTATGGCGTATTTGGTTTAGGAATCATTGTAAGTATATTAAAAGGGTATTCTCCTTATGCTCAGGGACAATCTCTTTTAGCCAGTATTTTAGTATTAGCTATTATGATTTTGCCAACTGTTGTTTCTATGTCTGAAACAGCTATCCGCGCAGTACCATCATCTTATAAAGAAGGATCTTTAGCTTTAGGAGCCTCTAAAATACAGACGATTTTTAAGGTCATTATACCTGCTGCTAGATCAGGCATCTTAGCAGGTGTAGTATTAGGTATAGGTCGCGCTATTGGTGAGACTATGGCGGTTATGTTGGTTGCTGGTAATCCAATTGCTGGAATTCCTACATCTCTTTGGGATAAAATCAGACCTCTTACCACAAATATTGCTCTAGAAATGGGATACGCATCTGGTATGCACCAAGATCTTCTTTTCTCAACAGGTGTAGTATTATTCGTGTTTATTATGATTATCAATTTTACATTAAATAAGATAATCCAAAAGAAAATAAGTTAAGGAGAGAGAATATGAGAAAAATTAAAGATAATATTGTAAAATTCATTATCATATTGTCCTCCGTAATCAGCGTAGGAATATTAGTTGCCATCTTAGGATTCGTTTTTGGAAAAGGCTTAGGTCAAATCAGCAAGGACTTTTTTGTCAATGAGTACAATTCTTCTTCTTATTATTTGAGTTTTAATGCAGAAAACATAAAATCAAATATAAGTGAAGACAAGTTATTAGACTCAAAGTACAGAGAAGGAATGTATAATATAATAGAAAAACCAATATACATTGAAAATATTGGTGGAGCTATAGGTATTATCGAAAATACAAGAGCGAAAAATACAGATGTTATGATCACTTATGTTGAAAATAAATCACCTATGAGTAAAGCCGTAGATCGTACAGGTAAATCTATTGGTATAAAGGAAGGATTTCTACTTAATCGAATTAATGGCGAAAAAGTAGAAGATAAATCCTTAGAAGAAATCGTAAATATATTAGAAGAAACAAGTGGAAAAATCGAGTTAAAAGTAGTTTCGGTAGGTGGAGGCGTATTTCCAAATATCGTTACTACCGTATATATGATATTATTATCTTTAGGAATTGCCGCGCCAATAGGGATTTTAGCTGCTATTTTCCTAGTGGAGTATGCAAAACCAGGTAAACTCGTTAATCTTATTCGTTTTGCTACTGAAAGTTTATCAGGAATTCCTTCAATTATCTTTGGTTTATTTGGTATGGCTTTTTTCGTAGTATTTTTGAAATTTAGCCTTTCTATACTTTCAGGAGCGTTGACCTTAAGTATTATCTTGCTTCCAACAATTATTCGAAGTACAGAAGAGGCTCTCAAAGCTGTTCCAGATTCTTATAGAGAAGCGTCATATGGAGTAGGTGCATCAAAATTACAGACCATTAGAAAGATCATCGTTCCTAGCGCTATGCCAGGAATTCTTGTAGCGGTAATACTCAGTATAGGACGAATTATTGGAGAGTCTGCTGCTCTATTATTGACCGCAGGAACCGTTGCAAAGATTCCAGATAGCTTGTTTTCTTCAGGAAGTACTCTTACAGTACAAGCTTATTATTTAGCAAAAGAAGAAGGCAATATTGAAATGGCGTGTGCTATAGGAATTGTGGTAATATTATTAGTAATTGTACTAAATATCATTGCAAAGCTTATTACTCGCTTATTTAACAGAGCGAATTATTAATTGGAGGAATAAAACTTGAAAGATCGAAATAAATTTTTTATAAAAGACTTAAATTTATATTATGGCACTTTCCGGGCCCTTATTAATGTAAATTTAAATATTGTAGAAAAAAAGGTTACTGCATTCATTGGACCTTCTGGTTGTGGGAAATCCACATTACTTCGATGCTTGAATAGAATGAACGATCTCATTGAAGGGGTAAAAATCGATGGTGTAGTGGCTCTGGATGATACCGATATATACGGTGATATAGACGTTATTAAACTTCGAACAAAAGTTGGCATGGTTTTCCAAAGACCAAACCCCTTTCCTATGAGTTGTTATGATAATATTGCCTACGGCCCAAGGTGCCAAGGGATTAAGGATAAAGCTACATTAGATGAATTGGTTGAAAAAAGTTTAAAACAGGCGGCGCTTTGGGATGAAGTAAAAGACCGTTTGAATAAATCTGCACTAGGCTTATCTGGTGGACAACAACAAAGACTTTGTATTGCAAGAGCAGTGGCTATGGAACCAGAAGTCATATTGATGGATGAACCAACTTCAGCTCTAGACCCTATCGCTACTTCTAAAATTGAAGAACTAATGGAAAGTCTTAAGGAAGATTACACCATCGTTATCGTTACCCACTCCATGCAACAAGCAGCCAGAATATCAGACAATACAGCGTTCTTCTTATCAGGAGAGGTCGTTGAAAGTGACATTACCTCTAATATTTTCACAAAACCTCGTGATAAGAGAACAGAGGATTATATTACTGGTAGATTTGGTTGATGATAAAAAAATATATAAGTAGAGGTGATAAGTTTGGTACAGAGAAAAGTGTTTGAAAATGAATTGGCGCGCTTGCATAATGAAATATTGTTAATGGGCTCTATTGTAGAGGATATGTTAAGAGACTCCATTGATTCCCTTTCAAATCGCGACAAAAGCTTAGCCATTGAAGTTATTAAACGAGATGATATGGTAGATGGAAAGGAAATAGAAATACAAGAACTATGTGTCTTAATTATTGCAACCCAGCAACCTGTTGCTTCAGATGTAAGAAGAGTTACATCTGCTTTTAAAATCATCAATAATCTAGAGCGAATTGGAGATCATGCAGTAAATATAGCAAATGTAACAAAAGATTTGTTAGATAAGAAAATTAATTTAAAGGAAATTACTGAAATCAAGAGAATGTCTGAAATCGTCATTGAATTAGTAAAGAAATGCATCGATTCTTATATCAACTTAGACATCAGTCAAGTGGAGGAAATATTATCCTTAGAAGAAGAAGTGGATAATGCTCACCATAATCTTCGTAGAGATTTAGTTCAAAGAATGTCATGTGATGCCAGCATGATAGAACAGTATTCAAAATTTATATTTGTATCGAGCCATTTAGAACGAGTAGGTGACCACGCAATTAATATATTTGAGTCTGTTAATTATATGGTCACTGGGGAGTATAAGGATTTTTAAAATCAGGTGGTAAGGTGACAAGGTGGTCAGGTGGTAAGCAAAACCAATAAGCTATTAGTTGTGGCATAGGTTTTACTTACAACTTAGAACATAGAACTTACAACTTAACAAGTATGAAATACTCATTTTAGGAAAGCCTAAAGATTATCTAGAATAAATCTTTAGGCTTTTGGTGGTTTTTATGGAAAATTCAATTTCAGTAATTTTTATTGCGATTATAATGGGGACTTTGGCTAGAGTGCTCATGATACGCGTTGATTATAGGCAATACCCTAGCTATCCACAATCCTTTGTCTCTCACTTAATTCTTGGTTTTGTTGCAGCCTGTCTAGGAGCAGTGGTTACCCCGGCTTTTTTATCTAAGGACTATGGAGCTGTAACCTTCCTAGGACTTGCTACAGCACAATTTAAAGATATACGAAGCATGGAAAGAGAGAGCTTAGAAAGACTTGAAAGCATGGAACTAGTTAAAAGAGGTGAGGCATATATTGAAGATATTGCTAAGCGATTTGAAGCGAGAAATTACGTTGCATTCTTAACCTCTTTTTCTGTTTGCACCTTATCCTCTATATTAAATCAAATTTTTGAATTAGAAGTGATTCTTTTGCTGATTGTTGAGATTGTATTTGGACTTCTTTTGATTTTGTTTTTAAAAAATATCCTAAAACCAAATACCATTGCAGATATTGCTGATGTAAAAGAAGGCAAAATCCATTTTAAAGGTCCCCTTCTTATGGTAGATGATGTGGTGATTATGAACATTGGTTACCAAGTATCTAAGGATATTATACTCGAAAAGGGTATGGGTATTACCATTTATCCAAAAGACGAAAACGCCGTGGCAACATTAGCCAATATTGGGCAGAGACAAGCAATCATTCATAATTTGGCAAGTCAATTGGGTATACGAAAAGATGTAGATGAACCAGATTTTACTCCATTAGCAAGGCGAGAACCAAGTACTGGTAATATTAGCTTGTTTATTATAACTATGAACAATATCCCTCACGATGGTATCGTTATTGCAAAAAATGTACCGGTTCTTGAAAGCGCTAGAAGAAAACCAGATGGTTCTGAAAAGAAAGAAGGGTAGTAGATGGCTAAGGAAACGATTGTCGCAATTGTTACAACAAATAAAGAAAGAGTATTATATAGCGGTCCACCCGTCTTTTATGCAGAAAGCAAAGAAGAAGCAGAAAAAACAGCACTACTCCTATCAAAGATTACGCTGGCTATGATTCACGATGTGGAGAATGAGTGCTTTATTATCGTCCAGCACTAAGGAAAAAAAGCAACTAGCCGCCAGCCATCAGCGACCAGTACTTTAGCTACCTTCGGTAGCTGTAGAGTTTTGATTTGATGGCTGGTTGCTGTCCAATGTCTTTAACTGATGGCTGGCGGCTATCCTTTTGGCCCCAGAGGAATGCCTTTGATACTGGTAGCTGAATGCTGAACGCTGATGGCTAATGGCTGACCCCGAAGGAATGCCCGGCCAAAAAGCTTGCCTTTAATTGGCACAAATGATAATATACATAAAGAATTAATAAAAGGATGGAATAATGGAAGAAGATATTTTAATTGTAAAAATTGATGAAGAAAGTATTGCAGAAGAACTTGATATTGAAGCAGGGGATAAGTTGCTTACCATCAATGGGAAAAAACCTTGGGATATATTAGAATATAGGTATTTGATCAATGATGAGTTTTTGTTAGTAGAAATACAAAAAGCAAACGGAGAGATTTGGCAGCTTGAAATCGAAAAAGATTATGAGGAGCCTCTAGGAATCACTTTTCAGGAAGAGATGATCGATAAGCCTAAGAGTTGTCACAATAATTGTGTCTTTTGTTTTATCAATCAATTGCCCAAGGGGATGAGAGATACTCTATACTTTAAAGACGATGATACTAGATTGTCTTTTCTTTATGGCAATTACGTGACTTTAACAAATCTATCCCAAGAGGACATCGAACGATTAATTGAATACCGCCTTGAACCTATCAATATTTCCGTTCATACGACCAATCCTGAACTTCGAGTCAAAATGCTCCACAATAAAAAAGCGTACAATATTAATGAAGCATTAATAAAATTTTACGATAATAAAATTCATATGAATATACAGATTGTCCTTGTTCCAGAGTACAATGACGGTCAAGAATTAGACAAGACACTTAAGGATTTAACGCAGATGGTGCCTTATATCAATTCGATTTCAATTGTTCCTGTAGGGCTTACAAAGTATAGAGACCAATTAAATCCTATACGAACCTTTACAAGAGAAGAGTGTAAAGGTGTAATCAGACAAATTGATCATTATCAAACTCAAATGCAAGAAAAAATTGGAAAAAATGTAGTTTATGCCAGTGACGAGTTTTTCTTAAAAGGAAATATAAATATTCCTCCTGTGGATTATTATGATTCTTTTGCTCAATTGGAAAATGGAGTAGGCATGGTCTCTCTATTTACGAATCAGTGTTATACCGCTTTAGAAGATACAAAAGGAAAAGTGAAAGAAAAAGATATTACGGTAATTACAGGGGGTTTAGCATATCCCATAATGGATCGTATTGTTCAAAAGATTATGGGTAAGTACCAAGATCTGAATATTCAAGTTGTAGAAATTCCAAATATCTTCTTTGGTTCTGATATCACTGTATCAGGATTAGTTACTGGAAAAGATATTATTGCTGAACTAGAAAAACACCAATTAGGAAGTCAGGTTCTATTTCCAGCAAATATGCTTCGCTTTGAAGGGGATAAATTCTTAGATGATGTAACAGTAGATGAGCTCACTGAGAAATTAGGTGTCCCATGTATTCCTGTTGAAATAGATGGAATAGAATTTATAGAAAAGTTATTATACTGAGGAGAAAAATAATGCAAAAACCAATAGTTGCAGTTGTAGGTAGACCTAATGTAGGGAAGTCTACTCTTTTTAATAAAGTCGCAGGTTCTAGAATTTCAATTGTCGAAGATACACCAGGTGTTACAAGAGATCGTATCTTTGCTGATTGCGAGTGGCTAGGGCACAAATTTACAATGATTGACACAGGGGGTATCGAGCCTTTTTCTAAGGATATTATTTTGTCTCAGATGAGACGACAAGCTCAGATAGCAATCGACATGGCAGATGTCATATTATTGTTAGTAGATGGGCGAGAAGGGATGACGGCTGCCGACTTAGAAGTAGCCAATATGATTCGCAAGACAAGCACGCCCATTATATTAGTAGTAAACAAAATAGAGACAAAAGAATTAGATCGAAATTCTTTTGAATTTTATAACCTGGGATTAGGAGATCCCATCTCTATTTCAGCAGAGCAAGGTTTAGGGATAGGAGATTTATTAGACAAAGTCGTAGAATCTTTTGAACGAAGCGAAGTAGATTTTGAAGAAGATGAAAGATTAAAAATTGCCGTTCTAGGCAAGCCCAATGCAGGGAAATCTACTCTTGTAAACAGATTACTTGGCGAAGACCGAGTAATTGTAAGCAATGTTCCTGGAACTACAAGAGATGCCATCGATTCTTCTTTTAAATACTACGGAGAAGAATACGTGCTCATCGATACAGCTGGTCTTAGAAGAAAAAATAAAATCTATGATGAAATTGAAAGATACAGTATTCTTCGAGCTGTTACAGCTGTAGAAAGGGCAGATGTCTGCTTGATTCTAATCGATGCAGAATATGGCATTACAGAACAAGATGCTAAAATAGCTGGAATTGCACATAACAGGGGGAAAGCCTCGATTATTGTAGTAAATAAATGGGACAAGATCGAAAAGGACAATCATACTACAAAAAGCTTTGAAAAAGATATAAGAGAAACGCTATCCTTTATGAGTTATGCTCCTATTCTTTATATATCTGCTTTAGAAGGTCAGAGAGTCAATAAAATAATGGAGACTGTCTTACAGGTTGCAAGCGAGCATGCAAAAAGAATTACAACCGGTATGCTTAATGATGTTATTAGTGAAGCAATACTTTTAAATCAGCCACCAGCAGATAAAGGGAGAAGGCTTAAGATTTATTATGCTACACAAGCTAGCGTGAAGCCGCCAACTTTTATATTATTTGTGAATAATAAGGAACTAATACATTTCTCCTATATTCGATACTTAGAGAACCAAGTTAGAAATTCTTTTGGCTTTATTGGTACGCCGATTATTTTTCTAGTTCGAGAAAAAACAGATAAAGATGGGAAGTGATTTGTTGAAAATCGCAGTAATAGGAGCAGGAAGTTGGGGAACAGCTATTGCTTCTTCATTAGGCAAAAAGGGATATGAAGTATCTCTTTGGCATAGACGTGAAGAAATTATTAACAATATAAAAGAAAAAAGAGAAAATACAAAGTACTTGCCTGGAATTACAATAGATGAGAATATTTATCCTACTGTAAATTTAGAAGAAGCCCTTATAGATGCGGAGGTTATCGTTCTCGCAGTTTCATCTCAGGCTGTACGAAATGTTTGTGAGAGTTTAGAACCATATGTCAATAGTGATCAAATTATCGTAAATCTAGCTAAGGGATTAGAGGCTGATACCTATCTGAGACTATCTCAAGTAATCAATGAAGTTTTACCTTATAATGAAGTCTACGTATTATCAGGACCTAGTCATGCAGAAGAAGTTGCTAAAGGGATTCCTACAACAGTAGTTGTGTCAGGAGAAAGTCGAGAGAAATCTGAGTATCTGCAAGAAGTTTTTTCTACAGACACGTTTAGAGTGTACACGAATCCAGATATTGTAGGTGTAGAATTAGGTGGAGCTTTAAAGAACATTATCGCCTTAGGAGCAGGTATGTCTGATGGACTTGGTTATGGAGATAATAGCAAAGCTGCTCTTATGACCAGAGGTATTGTAGAAATCAGCAGGCTAGGTAAAGTCCTTGGAGCAAAAAGCGAAAGCTTTGCAGGTTTAACAGGCATAGGAGATTTAATCGTAACTTGTACAAGTATGCATAGCCGTAACCGAAGGGCAGGAATACTATTAGGTGAAGGAATGCCCCTTCAAGATGTCTTAAAAGAAATTGGTATGGTCGTAGAGGGAATTAACGCAACAAAAATCGCTTACCAGATATCAAATTTATACCATTGTGACATGCCTATTACTACTGCTATATATAAAGTATTGTACGAAAATGCAGATGTAAAAGAAGTGGTTAGAGACATGATGACCCGAAAGAAGAAAAACGAAATTGAGGAAATAAATAGCCTTTATTATCACGGATGGAAATAACAGAAGATTAAATGATCTTCTGAGTTCTAAGTTGTACGTTCTATGTAAAACTTTAAAACATCGTAGGTGATTTTATTTTCTACAGGATTTTCGTTTTATATGATATTAATCTAAAAAAGGAATACATTTAAATGTGTTCTTTTTTAGATTGTAAGAAAGTGTTACTCTTGGCATATCTCCTGCCCAATGTCATCTTGAGCGCAAGCGAAAGATCTTGACCCTAAAGGAATACCCTAATGCTAGGGCAAATGACTAAGGATTAGAGACTAAGGCTCCAAGAAAAATATCTTTTTAAAAAAATAGCATATATGTGCTTCCTCTGAATAAATATTATTAATGGACAATGAATCGAGGAGGAAGTGTAATGAACTTTAATGTATATGAAGATATAGCCAATAGAACAAACGGCGATATTTATCTTGGTGTAGTTGGTCCTGTAAGGACTGGAAAATCAACTTTTATCAAGAAATTCATGGATAAGTTGGTTATTCCAAACATACAGGAAGAATTTCAAGCCTTAAGGGCAAAAGACGAATTACCTCAAAGTGGATCAGGCAAGACTATTATGACTACAGAGCCAAAATTTGTTCCAAACGAGGCTGTAAATATTCAGTTTGACGAGAGTACTAATGTGAATATGAAAGTAAGATTAATTGATTGCGTTGGATATCTTATTGATGACGCAATTGGATCTGTTGAAGATGGCACCCCTAGAATGATTATGACTCCTTGGAGTGAAACACCAATGACTTTTGAAAAGGCTGCAGAGACAGGAACTCAAAAGGTTATTAAGGATCATTCTACAATTGGCATGCTCATAACTACTGATGGTAGCATATTAGACATACCAAGAGAAAAGTATGTTGAAGCAGAAGAAAGAGTTGTTAAAGAACTACAGGCCATTAACAAACCTTTTGTCATCGTGCTAAATACTAAATTCCCAGATAGCGAAGACGTTGCTGCGTTAAAAGACAGATTAGCTGAAAAGTATAATACTAGCGTTATCCCTGTAGATATTGCTAATATTGAAATAAGCGATATCAACACTATATTAAAAGAAGTATTGTATGAATTTCCAATTAAAGAAATTAAATTTAATGTGCCTATATGGTTTAAGGCCATTGATGAAGAAAATGCTATTAAGAAAAGCATGATGGATATCATTGAAAATAAGGTAAAGGGTTCTGTTAAAATAAGAGATATTTTAAGTAATTCCACAACAGGGACTGAATCCATTGGAATACGCACTGGCATTTTAGATCTTGGAAAAGGGGAAGTTTCATTTGATATATGCGTAGAGGAAAAGATCTTCTACAATACTTTAAATGAAAATGCAGGTCAGGAATTAAATAATAAACTAGACTTGCTCAACTACATACGAAAATTGTCTGAAGTGAGTGTTGAGTATAGCAGAATTAGAAGCGCTCTTGATAGTGCAAAGAGCAGAGGCTATGGCATTGTACTGCCTGACGCAGAAGAACTCCAACTAGAAAATCCAGAGGTAACCGGCAAAGGGAATCGTTATAGCCTAAAACTAAAAGCAAGTGCACCATCTATTCACGTAATCAATGCTCAAGTAGATACTGAAGTTACCCCGTTTGTGGGCTCACAAGCGGAATGTGAGCGGATTATGAACGAAATGAAAGAACTTTTTGAAGATGACCCAGCTAAAATGTGGGAAATGGAAATTTTCGGAAAGAATCTGAACGAACTGGTCATGAACAATTTAAATGGCAAAGTAGGCAGAATGTCTGAAGACCATCAAGAGAAGATCAAGAGAACATTATCTAGAGTATTAAATGAGAATGGTAGAGGAATTGTGTTTATTATTATTTAAGGTGGTAAGCAAAACCTTTTGACCACCGGTGGTGGCCTAGTGAGGCGAACTTTGTTCGCCTCTGTTTTAGCATCTAGCTGTATCTTAGCAGTAGGAAACGGTGCCTCGCCGTTGTGATATTAAGCGACAGATTGGGACTATAAAAGGACGAACAAAAATTGTCCCTACGTCTTACAAGTCAGTCCTAGCTACTACCCTAGTCATCCTAAGCGTTAGCGAAGGATCCCTACAATCTGACTACTAAGACAAATACCATGTACTAAATTAATCTTTCTTTAATTTTTAATTCAAAATTTCAAATGCAACTTCTACTTGAAATTTTACCTTGTAATGATTATAATAAATATATTGTCTGGGTGTAGCGCAGCTTGGTAGCGCGCGTGAATGGGGTTCACGAGGCCGGAGGTTCGAATCCTCTCACTCAGACCATTATCAGTACTTTCAAGGCTTTATATGATTTTTAAATTAGCCTTTTATCCTTAATTTAACCTTATTGTTTTTTAATTCGCATAAATAAGCCTTTTCCATTTTCGGATTGGGCTTTTGTTTTTTAGGGACAAAATAATAATGTCAAATATCGAAAGGATAATTAGATAGATCCATTTTATTGTTTTTGTATTATTTGATTTTTTGCTATAGAACTGTTGCAAAAAAGATTCACCTTGAATATAATAAATTTAAGAAGAATAATACAGTAAAGTATAGTATGAAAACATATAATTTGAGTTTGTTTATTATTTTTAATAAATTTGTCAATAATAAAAATACGGCATGTTAGCGATTTTTACTCAATGCTACTTAAATGTGTTAGAGTTATCGGAGGCGATAAAATGGCAACAAAGAGTATCTTGAAAAACATTAATATTAAAGAAAAAAATTCTGGTCGTAGATTAGTACTAGCGTTAGAGAACGCTAAGAACAAAAAAAGTAAAGAAGTTACGTATAAGAAATCATACTCCGAAATATCAAAAGATCAAATCAAGGAAATATTTAAGGTAACAGATGATAATGACAGGGTATAAACATGTAAATCTAAATGATTTAGTTATAGAACTAGGAGAGGATGATGTAAAACTCATCCTCTCTACATATTCATGCCCTTATAACAAGGATGTTGAATGGTTTTTAAGACACAAGGCGATAGAGTTTTCTAAACAAGGGTTGTCAAAAACACATTTAATATTCACATCATATAAAGACGAGTTGGTTCTGATAGGGTATTTTACTCTGGCAACGAAATTCTTTTTTCTTAAAAAATCCTCATTAAGTAATCGCCTGAGAAGAAGAATTTCAAAATTCGCCAGATATGATAATGAATTGAAGAGATATCAAATTACTGCTCCTTTAATAGCCCAACTAGGAAAAAACTATACAAATACATATAACCGTTTAATTACTGGTGATGAACTTCTTAAAATGGCTTGTGATAAGGTAAGAGGGATCCAAAACGAAATTGGTGGAAAAGTCGTGTATCTGGAATGCGAGGATAATGAAAGGTTAATTGACTTCTACCGTCAGAATGGTTTTGTTAATTTTGGAAAACGTGAGTTAGATGGCGATGAACTGGACAAGTCAAATACGAAATATTATATACAAATGTTAAAATATTTAGATACATAAAATAAGCCCTTTCCATTTTCGGATTGGGCTTTTGTTTACCATTGTGAATTATGATATCAGCTTTATGTATTGATTCCATGAGGAAATCAGACAAAGGTCATAGTATAAGCTTCATAATAGAATGAACATTTCTATATCGTTCAATCCGATAAACGCTTTCTTTGGGATTGCTTTTCTTTGTATCTTTGAAAAAACCAAATAGCACACGAAAGCCAAAAACCACTAGCAAAATATCCGCCAATAATATCACTTGGATAGTGAACACCTAGATAAATCCGACTTGCACCGATTATAATAATAAGTCCACTACTTATCAAAATGAGAATCATACGTCCTAAATGGGAAGGTATACGATGCCATAACAAGAAAGTAATGATTCCGTATACTGCAAATGCATTCATTGCATGTCCACTAGGAAAGCTGTATCCACGAATCTCAATCAATCGATAGAAATCTGGGCGAGCACGATGGAAAAAGTATTTTAGGATTTGATTAATAATGGGTGTGCCTATAACAACATAAACAAATAAGATAAGCTCTATTCGGTGCTTTAAGACAAAATTAAGAAATAAGGCTGTAAATAGACAAATAACAAATACAGACGGAAATGACCCGATGAAAGTAAAAAATTTCATTAGTGATGTTAAAGCCGGTGATTCCAAACCTTGTATAGATGAGATCAATACTTGATCAAATTGAATAAGTTTCTGTCCGTTCATTAAAATTGCGATACAACTAAAACCAATAAGCCATATTATACTTATTATAAAGCCGCTCAATAACTGCTTTGTAAATTTCATCATAGTAATAACCCCATTTCATATGTTGATTTTTCTACATTTAAGCATATTGTTTTTATTATATTTCATAATCTTGTTCTTTAAATATATCAGTTCACAGAGCTCAGTCATTATCATTATATGATAGATTTCGCTGATTAAAAATAAAATATTAAAAAACTTACCTTTTACTATTAGTGTAATAAAAACAACAAAATACACAGCTGTCCTTTCTTTTGATGGAGAAAAAACACATGACACAATCTATGAAGGTAAGTGCGTTAATATACGCCCTCGACATTTTTGCATATATTATTGAAGCATGTTGTAATATTATGGTAATATAAACCCAGGTAATCGAAAAGCAGGTGTGATTGCCACTTCTCTTACATATGAAAGAAGGGAGGTGGTGTGATATGAGTACATATCAAGCTTTATCTTTAATGATGAGCTTTGGAGTATTACTAATATCACTTATCTCCTATTTAGATAGGGATAGCAAACATAAAAAATAATCACCCTGCCTAGCCGCAGGGTGATTAAGTAATAATTTCTGTGGTAACCGCACCAAGCGGTTCGATTACCTCTTCTCTTATTTGTATTATACCACATAAAAATTTCATGTAAACATCATTCACGTACTAATTTTTTTAGAGAAACTAATATAAGGAAGAAGATGAAAGAATGGATGATTACAGTTATGCTTGAAGGTGGTATTGTAGATAGGGTAAAATTAATTATTGATTGAGGTAACACCAATGCAAAGGAATATGGGGATAACAGGCAGTATGAAGTTGATGATTTCTCTCTCCTAAAATTTGGAGTGAAAGGTCACCGTTCCCAAATGCCTATAGCATAAAATGTAAATTAAATTACTGTGAGTTTAGGAGATGAAAATTAATAATGAATACAAGAAAAAGTCATTTTATAAAACAAGTAGTAATTTTATTTATGTTTACTACAATTATATCCATACTATTAACACCTGAAAAAAGAACAAATTTATTGAAGTATATGTTTATAGGGATATTGATTTCAATTATTGTTACTTTTATTCGAAATAAGTTTTATAAAAAGTAAATATAACTATTGTAATCTATGAGTAAGCGCTCAATAACAGAGTGTCTTATATCAAAGAAAGCCTAGGGGACAGTTTGGATGTTTTATTTCAATCAAAGTTCACAAAACTGGATATGAACTTCTATTTGGATATGAACTAAATATCATTGGGCAGTTGAATCAAATGTATTCACATATAGATACATCAAAAGGGGTAGGAGTATTTATGAAAAAATATCCAGAGAAAGAGTTCGTAGTAAATTTTGGAACTTAAAAGGTTTGGATATTATATCTTCTGATGGAGAAATAATCTGTGAATGCTTTGCGGCAACTAGTCCAATGAGTAATCAAAAACTTGCGAAAGATTTGGAATGATTAGCCCCTTAGTTGTTAAATAAAGGATGAATACATATGAACATATTTGAAGAATTTTACAACAATAAAAATGAAGTACAAGCTGTGTCTATGGCTAAATATATGAAAAATCTTTTTTCATTCCTAGGCTTAAAGAAACCAGAGAGAGCAGCCATATCTAAAGCATTTCTTAGTGAGAGAAAAAAGGATACAGAAGTTGATTGGAAATTTATTCATCAATGCTTTAAAATGCCAGAAAGAGAATTTCAATATTTGGCAATAGATTATATGGAGAAGGTAATTGACCTATTCACACCAGATGATATGCAAAGGATCACGCAACTCCTAATTATAAAGTCCTGGTGGGATAGTGTAGATGCCATAAATAAAATCGTAGGGCATATTGCCATGAAATATCCAGAAGTAAAGGAAGGCCATATATTAAAATGGATGAAATCCAATAATATATGGTTGAATAGAATATCTATTATTTTTCAATTAAAGTATAAAGAGAAAACAGATACTGAGTTTTTGGGAACAGCAATTATATGTAATTCACAAACAGAGGAATTTTTTATAAATAAAGCTATAGGATGGGCTTTGAGAGAGTATTCTAAAACAAATAAGGAATGGGTTAGAGCTTTTATCGAGCATAATGAGCTCTCTAAGTTAAGCATAAGAGAAGGCAGTAAATACATTTAGTATAATAACATAATTGTAGAAAAATGTGTCGTGTAAACGGGCGCACCTCTACTGATTGGATTGAGGTTGTAGGGGAGGTCTTTGACCTCCCGTCAAGGGTATTATTAATAATATATTAAGCTATAAGGAAACTGCGTGTTTACGCCAAATAATCGGCATGGTGTTATGTGCAAGGAGCCTTTTATTAATTAGCAAATAGGAATATAGAAACGGTAGGTCTTAAAAGTTTGAAAAAGTGGACGATATGATAAAGTACAATTAACTTTTTTGAAAGGACAGAGAGCATATGAAGGGAACTATTGTCACTACTTGGTTAAACAGCTTGCGCAAAATTTTTTCTGATGAAGTTGTAGATTCTGCACTTGCATCCGTTCATTGGGATAAGACTCGTATTATTCATCCCCTTGAAAATATCCCTGATGAAGAGATTTTTCAAGTATTTACGCAGGTTTCTAAAGATACAAACGAATCTGTAAAAAATATATGGAGGAAAGTGGGAAATCAAAATATTGAAATGTTTCAAAAATGGTTTCCCTCATATTTTGAAAGGAATAGCTTAAGAGGATTTTTAATGATGATGGATGATGTACATCATCAATTGACGAAAATCATTTCAGGTGCAAATCCACCTCGATTAATTGCAACGGAAATCAATGAAAAGGAAATTGAAATAAAATATATATCCCAAAGAGGATTATTCGATTATCTGCTTGGATTATTTGAAGGGAGTTCTGAATATTTTAATGAAAAGATTGAAATTACAGAACTAGATAGAGGGAAGATGGAAGATGGTAGGCATTTTATGAAGGTTCATTTGTCCATTGAAAAAAATCCGGACTCGATTATAAATGCTCCTCTTTCTAAACTATTAGGTCTTCACAAGATAAAAAGTTTGCCGTTAAAAATTGCATTCATCCCTACACTCCTCAATATTGTGGGACATTTTATATTTCATAAAATGGATTCTATCGTTCCAAATTTGATTCTCAGTACATGTATGGGAATTGTTGTTTATATAGCAGCGCGTATTACGCTAAAACCTTTGCATAAATTAGAAGATGATATTTCTGCTTTAAAGGATTATGACTTTTCTTATAAATCAAAGTATTATTCTGAAGATCAATTCGAGGATGTATTTCATTTACTAAACGACTCAAAGGAGTACATAAAAAAAGACTTTTTGTTTCTTAAGGGTGGAATGGACGATATGGATAATTACATCAAACAATTTTCCGATATTGCCGATAATCTTAAGAAGTTATCAGAATCCATATCTTTAATTGTCAACGATGTGGCCAGTGGTGCAACTCATCAGGCGGAAGAAACAGAAGGGGCAGTTTCCGTATTGATGAATTATATTGAATCCTTAAATGCTATTGTAGAAGAGGAAACAAAAGGTAAAGATGATTTAGAAGAATCTGTAAATCATTTAAAAGCTTCTCAAAGTGAAATTCAAAACGTAAATAGCATGATAAATGCAGTAAGAGATAATTTTTCTACTGTTAATGAGCAAGGTAAGCAGCTATCTGTACAGGTGAACAAAATCATGGATATAGGTGCTACAGTAGAAGCCATTGCCGATCAAACTAATTTACTAGCATTAAATGCTTCGATTGAGGCAGCAAGAGCTGGAGAGGCAGGGAAGGGGTTTACTGTAGTAGCTGAAGAGATAAGAAATTTGGCAGAAGACACAAAGCAAGCGGTTGGAGATATCAATGAGAATTTGCAGTATTTTATTACACAAATTGAAGGTTTTGTGAAAGGAATCCAAAATCAATATACTCAATTAGAAAACAGCAACATGACCTTAGGGAAGGTCACTAAGGATAATGAGAATTCTACAGGTAATATTATTCGCGTTTCAGATGTGATAGTCCATTTAATCTCTCGACTATCTAATGAAACCAGAAATTTGCAAGAGGTTATGGAGCAAATACATTCTTTAGCGGCAATAGCAGAGGAGAATTCTGCATCTTCTGAAGAGATGAGTGCGAATGTTATCCAATATTCACAGCAAGTAATAGATTTAATCGAGTATATACGGCTACTAGATAGTCTGATTGGTAGCTTTAAGCTTGAACTCAAAAAATACAAAATATAAGACTGGTAAGAATTAAAATGAAGGGGGTGTCCACTAGGGATGTTTCAAATCCTAGTGTAATGCCCCTTTTAATATTATAAAAAGCTCTGCTTCTTTTCTTTATATATCAAGAGAATTTATCATCTAGGTGTATAAAATCTTTTTCTGAGACATCTGGCAAATCATAGATATATAAAAGATCATCCAAAATTTGGAGTAAAAATTACCGTCCTTACTTGCCTTTTATTAGACCTTGGTAGTAAAGTAGTATTTGTTATTGATTGAGGTAACGCCAAGGCGAAATTATGCACTTTCTAGCTTTTATAGAGTGTGTTAGAATAAAAAAGGAAAAGATAGAATCAGCTAAAGAAAAGGAGTGTAAATATGCACATAAAACATATTACTTTAAGAGTTAAAAATATGGAAGAATCCATAAATTTTTATGAAACAATTACAGAACTAAAGATCTCACGACGTTTTACATCAGGTCCTACAGAATTGGCGTTTTTGACAAATGGAGAAGGAGAAACGGAAATTGAGCTTCTTTATATGCCAGAAGGTCAAACTTTTGAAGGCAAGGGTATGTTTATTTGCTTTGAAACAGATAAACTTAATGAGATGCATAAGATGGCACAGGACAAAGGCCTTAACCCATCGCCTATTCAAAACCCAGGAGACGACACTTGCTATTTCTACGTATACGATCCAAACGGCGTGTCTATTCAGCTGAGAGTCTTTCCTAAATAGCTTACGAGGTGGCCAGTCCAACCTAAATATAAACATTAACTCCAAAAGTATTGAAAATACAAAGATTTAGGATAAGTTAAAGTGATACATTAGATTCGCTACAAAGGAGAAGGTGGAAGTGAAAAAGCCTTATGTTCTTTCAGCCTGCCAGAATGCCAATTTAAATTGGATTGCCAGCATAAAATTTGGAGTATAAGCTTACCGTCCTCAGATCCCCTCCTAGATAATGCAGTTCAACGAGACGATAAATGGATAGTTTTTTATATACTGTAAAACAGAGGAGGATATATGAACATTATTATTGAAAATGGTGCAAAATCTGATGTAGACCAAATCGCACAGCTTTATGATGATTTGAATGATTTTCTAAAAAGCGGAATTAATTATCCCGGATGGAAAAAAGGCATCTATCCAAATCGTGAAGATGCAGAAGCAGGTGTTGCAAAGAGAACGCTTTATGTTGCAAAAATCGCAGAAAAAATTGTTGGCTCTATTATATTGAATCATGAGCCTGAGCCTGCTTACAGCAAGACAAGCTGGAAACATAAAAATGCTGATTATTCTAGCATCTTTGTGGTACATACATTTGCCGTTCACCCCTCCCATCTAAAAAATGGGCTTGGCAGATATGGATTACATCATTTTAAGTTATATGAGAAAGTGCTATAAATGAGCTTTGCGAAAGGCAAGCCTTATGTGAAAGATAGCTTGACAATTGCAACTCTTCTAGAAAAATAGCTAATATAATATAATATAATAAATAAACAATATTTATCTTATTTATTATGGGAATAGATTACTAGCAATTATATTGCTTTCGCAAGTTAATAAAGATATAATATACAGATATAGTGGCTATAAGTTATGGAGACTTTTAACAAAGTTCAATTTGCTCACGAAGGGTTATCGGCATAAACGGTAATTTTTTGTGAGCATTTATTTGTTTGAGGAGGAATGTAAATGAATAAAGAATTATGGGAAAAATGTGTTAATTTTCATGGACATGAGTGTGGAGGTCTGGCTATTGGATTTAAGGCAGCCTTAGGAGCAATTGAAGAGTTGGGATTAAACTTTTCTCAAGATGAAGAGCTTTTATGTATCACTGAAAACGATGCCTGCGGAGTAGATGCTGTTCAAGTAATTACAGGATGTACTATGGGAAAAGGAAATCTTATGTATAAAGGTACTGGGAAAATGGCATTTACATTTTTAAATCGAAAGGAAAACAAAAGCGTTCGATTAATGCTTAATCCATTTCATGAAGATATGAATCAAAAACAAAGAAGAGAATTTTTACTGCTCGCTGATTATAGAGATGTATTTAAAATTACATATCCAAAAATACAAGTACCTGAAAAGGCTCGTGGTTTTCAAACAATTATATGTGATAAATGCCAAGAAGGCGCTGCAGACCATAAAATTCGAATGATGAATGGGCAAAAGCTTTGTTTAGACTGCTTTGAACCCTATACAAGAGGTTGGGATTAGAGATGGATATCTGTGATATATTTCTTGTTAAGTAAAATATTCTAAATATATCACCACAAATTAAAAGGGGAAGAACTCAAATTTTGAAGTTCTTCCCCATAAGGTTTTATAGAGTTATTTAATATAAAACATTAATTCGTAAAGCATTAAAAATAAAGTGATATGGGTCAAGCTAAAGCAGTGCTTAAACGTAGCTAAGAGCAGATTATAAGTAGATGGGGGAAGTTATGATAAAAATAAATAAAAGGATATATGGATTTGTGATTGCTTTAATTGTAATCTTTATCATATATGCCCTATGGCAAAACAACTGTGTTAGGATGACAAAATACGAGTACAAGAATGCTAAAATACCAGAAGGTTTTAATGGTTATAGAATTCTTCAAATATCTGACTTACATAATAAAAACTTTCATGGGTTATTAGATAAATTAGTGGAAGAGAGTAATCCTGATATTATTGTAATCACCGGTGATTTAATTGATAGAAGAAATACCGATATTAAAACAGCTACAGAACTAGTTAAACGATTATCTATTATGGTACCTACCTATTATGTTACGGGAAATCACGAGCAATTATCAGATAAGTATAACGAGCTAATGAAAGAAATGAAAAAGCTAGATGTTCGTTTTCTTGATAATTCTTATATAACATTATCCAATAAAGGAGACGAAGTAGGTTTAATGGGGGTAGCGGATCCTGCTATAGTTCAAAGTGAAAGTACTTATCTTTGGAATGATAATCAAAAATATATGATAGAGAGTATTAAAGAATTATACAAAAATGTTAAAACAAATTTTAATATTTTGCTTTCTCATAGACCTGAACTATTAAATGTATATAAAGATTCCGGGGTAGATCTTGTTTTTAGTGGTCATGCGCACGGTGGTCAAGTTATACTTCCACTTATAGGTGCTTTAGTAGCTCCAAACCAAGGTTTTATTCCAAAGTATACAGAAGGGATATATAGTAAAAACTCAACTTCAATGGCCGTAAGTAGAGGTCTAGGCAATAGCATAATTCCAATACGAATTAATAATCCACCCGAACTAGTCTTGATCACTTTAAAAAGGGAATAAATTAAATATCCTCTTAAATATTTAAACAATCGTTTGACTATCGTTCAACAACTGTTCAACTATCGTTAGACTTGGGTACTTTTCTTGTACAAGTCCTTTTTTATATGTTATAATGTTCGAAAAGCAGTCGAGGCAATCTGTGCAGATTGGCTCGCAGAAATCAAAACATTTTGTAAATAGTTACATTTTCCTTATAGAACAGGTGAACTTATGTCGAATAAAAAGAAAAAATCTCAAAACACGGTTTGGATAGGATTGGCTATTGTGACCATAGTGATTTTATTATGGGTCAATCACAATAGCAAAAAAGTTGAGTTACTATATGCAAGACAATATTCTGAATCCTATGAAACTCAGGCTCTCGTTATACGAAACGAAGAAGTGGCTCATTTAGATCAACAGATTGATTTTGAAGTTAAAGAGGGTCAAAGAGTAGGTCTAAATCAAACGCTCTCTAATTCTAGTAGTATTTCCTTTAGTGATTATTTTAATAGGGAAATCGACATCATCAATTGGCTTATAGATAATAAAGCTTATCAAGAAGAAAATCTGTTTTCTAGTGATATTGAAAAGATTGACAAGGATATTGAAAAGCTTAATAGTGATATTAAATGGGCAAAGAATTTTGGCAATGAGGACAAGCTAAAAGTATTAAATTCCGAAAAAGACCAATTAACCAAGAAAAAAAGCTATATATTAAAGTCCTTTCAATATCTAGGAGCTGATGAAGAAAGCCTTCTTGAACTAAAAAAAGAGTATAGTTCTCAAAACGATACCACTGGGTCAAAGATCACAGCTAAAAAATTAAATATCAGCTTCCCAGGGTATATTTATTTTCAATCTGATGGCTATGAAAGTTTATTAAATACAAATATTTTGCAGTATTTGACGCCTGAATACATAAAAGAATTAAAGAATTATAATGGTAGCGATGATTCTAATTATAAGCAAACCGTTAAAATAATAGATGATACTTATATGTATCTCTCCATTATATTGCCTAGAGAAGTATTTTTAAGACAGGAAGAACAAGTACTAAAAGTAAAAGAACAAATTATGGAGTCTATTAAGACCAAAGATTTGAGTACATATTACCATCACTTAAACAGTCAGTTTGGAGATTTAAGAGCTATGCCTATGATTTCTTTTCATTATAATGAAGAGAACTATAAAGGGCATGCCGTCGATATCATAGAATATGGTCAAGAAAAAATTCTCTTAATTCAATTAAAAGAGCAGCTTCCACCTGATTTTTATACTCGCAGGCAAGTAGATATTGATCTTGTGACGTATTCTGACTCAGGATATATTATCCCTGAAAAGTCTATTGTTCAAAAAGATGGGAAAGATAATATTGTTATCATGAGCAAGGGGTCTTTAAAAGAATATATAGAGGTTAAAATCAATCGTAAAAAAGGTAAAGATGTATTCTTAGACAAAACAGACAATGAAGACATCAAGGAAGGCGCAGCATTAATCATAAATCCGTAGGTGAAGAAGATGAATATAGAAAAAAAATTAGATCAAATTATGAAAGAAATACCTCAAAACGTAACACTAGTAGCTGTTACAAAGCATAGAAGTATAGAGGAAATTCAAAGAGTTGTAGACTATGGGATAAAAGACTTAGGTGAAAACCGAGTTCAAGAGCTACTGGATAAATACGACAAGATTAAAGGAGATATTAGGTGGCATTTAATCGGACATCTGCAGACTAATAAAGTAAAGTACATTATAGACAAAGTAGATTTAATTCACTCGGTAGATTCTGTAAAGCTAGCTAAAGAAATCAATACTCAAGCAAAAAAACATGGACGAATCATGAGAGTCTTAATTCAAGTAAATGTATCGATGGAAGATAGCAAGTTTGGCATAGAGGTAGAAGAGGTAGAATCTTTTCTCCAGCAAATCTCTCATGAAAGCAATATCTCTGTAGTAGGCTTTATGACTATGGCGCCTTTTACTGAAAACATTGAAGAAACTCGTCATATTTTTAGAAAAATGCACGAAATATATGATAAAATAAAAGATAATCAAGATGCATTTAAAAATGTAAATATTGAGACTTTGTCTATGGGGATGACTAATGATTACCCTATTGCAATAGAAGAGGGTTCTAACCTAGTTAGAATAGGACGAGGTATTTTTGTATAATATAAGAGGAGGCTACATATTATGGCTAAGGATTCTTGGGGAAAAGTAAAAAATCTTTTAGGTTTAGAAATAGAGGATGAATACGATGATGATGAATTTGAAGAGGAATTCGAAGAGGAAGAAGTAGAGGAAAGACCAGTTTATAAATCAAAAGTAAAGAAGGATAAGGGGATTGCCATGACAACTGCCACAACTGCAGAAAAAAATTCAAAAGTGTTAGTAGTAGAACCTGTACTTTTTAATGATGCACCTGTCATTTGTGACAATTTAAAAAAGAATAAAACAGTAGTTGTTAATTTAGAAAAGGCAGACTTTGAAGAAGGTAGAAAGATTTTTGATTTTTTAAATGGGGCAGTTTATGCATTAGATGGTACCATACAAAAAATCAGTGAAAATGTATTTATTCTTGCACCGAACACTGTTGATGTTATTGCTGAAAGTATTGATTCTTCTACGACGAGTGATTTATTAAACTGGAAATTTGATAAGTAGGAGTGTTTAGATGTATTATACATTGTTACGGGCAGGAAGTGTCTTGTTTCAATTAATATCTTTATTAATATTTGTAAATGTGATTTTTAGTTGGATTCGGCCTAACAGAGATAATCCTATTGTTCAGATTATATACAATATGACAGAACCTATTTTAGAGCCCTTAAGAAGGATTACCATTTTTGGCCCTATGGACTTCTCACCGTTATTAGCCCTGATACTCATTGACTTTGTCGTGGAACCGGTTTATCGTTTGATACTAGGGATGATTTTTCTATGAGTCAAAAGTATAATAACACAGATATTATGGTAAAAAAGATAAGTTATCAGGCAGAAAGATTATCTGATGGCTTAGCTTTTTTTGATTTTTATGACCCTTCACAGCAGAGGCGTATCGAAGGGGAATTAAAACACGAGCCTGTAGATCTGGCTTTTTTTGGAGGGCATGAATTTTGTGAGCGAAAGATGTTATGCTTGTCTACAGAAGAGATCGAAGAAGGAATACCTTGGCCTATCGTTCTATGTCGATGTGAAGTGGATTTTGAAGTTCATCACAGAATGGTTTTAGGTGCGGTTATGAGTTTAGGTATTGCCAGGGAAATTATTGGGGATATTATTATTGATGAAAAGTGTATTCAAATAGTAGTTAAGGAGCATATTGCAGATTTTATTGCTGTAAATTTTGTTAGATTGAGTAATCGCAAGATACAATTTGAAGTGCTCCCTATAAGTCAAATAGAAGTAAAAGCACCAGAGTTTGAATTTGGCAATATAAGTATCGCTTCCTTTCGTTTAGACGCGATTATCAGTAGTGCTTGTGGGATTTCTAGAGAAGCTGCCACAGATCTGATAAAAGGTGGCAGGGTAAAGATTAATCATGAAGAGAAGACAAAATCTTCTCAAATAGCTAAGATTGGTGATTTATTTTCTGTAAAAGGAAAAGGTCGATTTATTTTAGAGGATTTTAGTGGTACCACAAAAAAAGGAAGAAATAAAATAGTCATAAAAAAATATGTGTGAGGTATTATGGAAGAGAAAATTGAGTTAATTGTAGAAGAATCAGATGAAGGTATGCGAATCGATCAGTATATAAGT
This sequence comes from Alkalibaculum bacchi, assembly GCF_003317055.1. Lineage (NCBI taxonomy): Bacteria > Bacillati > Bacillota > Clostridia > Eubacteriales > Eubacteriaceae > Alkalibaculum > Alkalibaculum bacchi. The sequence goes on along the minus strand of NZ_QNRX01000003.1, from coordinate 71,689 downwards.
GATAATATTTCACAACTATCGAGAACCTATATCAAAAAGCTAATAGACGACAGTAAAATTACGGTTAATGGCAAAGAAGTAAAAGCTAGTTATAAGCTGCAGGGAAAAGATGAGGTCTTAATAAATCTTCCAGAGCCAGAGTCATTAGAAATCGAACCACAAAACATTCCTATTGATATTGTATATGAGGATAATCATGTCCTGGTTGTGAACAAACCTCAAGGTATGGTCGTTCACCCTGCTCCAGGTAATTACAAAGATACCCTTGTTAATGCTTTGCTTTACCATATTGATAAGCTTTCTGATATCAATGGGGTCCTTCGTCCAGGAATTGTACACCGAATAGATAAAGACACATCAGGCCTTTTGGTCGTAGCCAAAAGTGATTTGGCTCATAAATCTTTGAGTGTACAACTTAAGGAGCACACTATTACGCGAAAATACACCGCATTAGTAGAGGGAATTATTCAAGAGGAAACAGGTATTGTAGACGCACCTATAGGAAGGCATGTAAAAGACCGAAAAAAAATGACCGTTACAGATCGAAATGCGAAAGATGCCAAAACCCATTTTAAGATATTAAAACGATTTAGCAAGTATACACTTATAGAATGTAAGCTAGAGACAGGTAGAACCCATCAAATAAGAGTTCATATGAGCTATATTGGCCATCCAGTAGTAGGAGATCTTACTTACGGTTTAAAGAGACAAAAACTCTACTCAAAAGGTCAGCTCCTCCACGCCTCCACCATAGGCTTTACCCACCCTGAGACAGGAGAGTATGTGGAATTTAGCTGCCCTATACCTGAGTACTTTGAGAAGGTGCTGCAGGAGCTAGGCGGTAACAGTTCTACGTTCTAAGTTCTACGTTATATAGCAGAAAGGTTGGAAGGGAAAACCCTTCAATGAACAATGAACAATGAACAACGAACAATAAAAATTGAACAGTGCAAATATGCGTGTTTTATTATTCTTCTAAATTGTTTGTTCTTCATTGTTCCAAGTTCATTGTTCACTGCGACGTAAGTCGCAAATTTGACCACCTTACCACCTAGTCTACCCGATCAATCTTAAGCACTTCATCCTCTTTCGGCGTTACATACAGAGTCTTCTGATCTGTATAAATAACCATACCTGTCTTAGCCCCCTTAGGTTTTTTTACGTATTTTACAGCTGTGTAGTCTATAGGAATATTACTGGATTCTTTGCCTTTGCTGTAGTAGGCGGCTAGAAGGGCTGCTGTATAGAGGAGTTTGTCATCTACTTTATCTGCATTTTTTTTTACAATGACATGAGAGCCAGGCATGTCTTTTACATGTAGCCACAAGTCTGTCTTTGCTGCAAATTTTGTAGTCAAATATTCGTTTTGTTTATTGTTTTTTCCTACGTAAATTTCTACTCCCTCGTAGATATACTTCATAGGTTGGGATATAGTGGATTCTTTTTTGTTCGACTTTTTTCGACCTTGAGCCTTCAAGTATCCATTTTCAATCAGATCTTCTTTGATCTCATTAAATTCTTCTATTTCAGTACATTTTCGTATATTGTCAATTTGGCTTTCAAGATAATAAATCTCTTCTTTTGTAATAGACATTTGCTCTTTTAAGTATTCTTTTGCTCTTTTCCCTTTATTGTATTTTTTAAAGTATTTTTGTGCATTTTCCGATGGTGATAATTGAACAGAGAGGGGGATTTCAATCTCTTCTCCTGTGTAATAATCAGATAAAACTGCAGATTTTTGCCCTCCTTTTAATAAATATATTTGACTTGTAATAAGTTCACCGTATTTTCTATAGATTTCAGCATCTTCTGCATCTTGAAATTCTTTGATTTGCTTGTCTAATTTGTGATAGTCTCTTTCTAATTTGTTATTTAGCATTTGCACCATGCTTGAGGATCTGTTTTGAATTCGAGAGAGAGAGTCTCTTAAGTAATAATACTCCTCTAAAAGGCTAGATATCGAAGGGTAATCCGTCTTATGGTACAACTCGTAGTAGGTGTAATCAATAGCAGAAAAATCATAGACTTTGCTCTTGTTTTCATTGGTGTACATAAGAGATTGCAAATGGTCTTCTAAATGACTATAGAGATCACTAAATACACTGTATAGGGAATCTTCATTTTCATCTGTTAATTCGGATAGAGGTTTATCGCTGTTTATTTTTGCTCTATGGCATATTTCATGAGATAATGGTGGGCTAACACCTATAAAAGTATCTATAATAAATTTATAAAGGGTTTTGTTTTGACCATAGCCATGTAAAAGAGAAAAAAACTGTTCTCTGTTTACGCCAATTGGCTCATTTTTGTCCTGTGGAGGTGTTTTGTATACTCTGCCAGGCAATACTTCTCTAAAGGTGCTGATATTTTTACCTACTCTTTTAATGCTATCTACGATAACCTCCTCAGGTTCATTAATGAGTGTAATATTGCTATGTCTGCCCATAATCTCTACTACTAATCTCTTAGTTACAGTATCTCCCAATTCGTTTTTGGTGCGAAGACGTATTTCAACAATTCGATCTAAACCCAATTGATTGACCTCTAAAATAGTAGAATTTTGAATGTTTTTACGCAGAAGCATACAAAACATAGGAGGAGCTAAAGGATTGTTCTTTGTATGCTCTGTCAAGTGGATTCTAGGGTTATTGTTATTAGCAGAAATAAGCAAGCTGTACTTGTTGCCTCTATTATTAATATTTAATAGTATTTCATCAGATTCAGGTTGGTATATTTTATTGATTTTTCCGTGAATTAATTTATCTCTTAGTTCCTGAACTACCGAAAAAGTAGTAATTCCGTCAAATGGCATTATAATCATCCTTTACATTTCTTCGTTCTTCTTTCAAACATTATACACTAAAAAAACCTATGTCAATAATTTTTATTGTGGTATAATGTTCGAATCAGCAGATTGGCTCGCAGAAATGAAAATATTTTCCGTGCTTGCACGAGGAAGTATTTTCATTTCTATGAGCAAGTGCAACGACCTCGACCGCACAAGCGGTCGAGGCAATCTGCGGCACATAAAATAAAGTCAAAGTAATGTTTATTTATAGATTTATGGTATAATATTCGTATTAGCAGATTGGCTCGCAGAAATTAAAGCATTTTCCGTGCTTGCACGAGAAAATGAATTCATTTCTATGAGCAAGTGCCAACGACCTCGACCGCAAAGCGGTCGAGGTAATCTGCAGCAGATTGGCTCGCATCTAAAAGTTTTTACTTAGAACGTACAACATAAAACGTAGAGCTAAAGTTATTTTATCAAAAAAGGATTTGTTTATTATGAAGTTTACAAAAATGCACGGATTAGGTAATGATTTTATAGTTTTAGAAAACTTAAAAGAAGACCTAACCTTAACCAAAGAGCAAATCACGTTTTTATGTGATCGAAAGTTCGGTATTGGCGCAGACGGTTTAATCATAATCAATCCATCTCAAATACATCATATTAAGATGAGTTTTTACAACTCTGATGGCACAGAAGTGGAGATGTGTGGAAATGGCATTCGCTGTTTTGCTAAATACGTTTACGATAATAATATAGTAAGAGAAAATCCTCTTTATGTAGAAACTCTTGCTGGGCTAAAAATCACTTATTTAGAGATAAAAGAAGATGTAGTGACGAAAGTGCAAGTTAATATGGGTGCGCCCATTTTTGAATGCAGTAAAATTCCAATTGATTTAAATCAGAAAAATGCATTAAATGAAAGATTATCTTTTAATGGTCAAGAAATTTCTTATGCTGCTCTTTCAATGGGGAATCCTCATGTGGTGATTTTTGTAGAGGATATAGAAAATTATCCCATAAATGAGGTAGGTGTTTTTTTTGAGAATCACCCATTATTCATCAGCAAGACCAATGTGAACTTCGTAGAGATTATTGACCATGATCATATTAAAGTGATTACATGGGAAAGAGGCGCAGGTCTAACTTTGGCTTGCGGAACAGGTGCATGTGCTAGTGCAACTGTAGGAGTCCTTAGGGGACTCATAAGCCAAAGAATAAGGGCAACTCTTCCTGGCGGAGACTTGCATATAGAAGTTAAAGATGATATATATATGACGGGTGAAGCCATTGAAGTATTTAATGGAAAGATCACTTTATAATAGTTGTTTATTTATTTAGGAGGGTTTTATGAAAAGTATGACAGGCTTCGGTAGAGGCGAATATCGAGATGAAGAATTTGAAATCATAGTCGAAATGAAGAGTATAAATCACAGGTATAAGGACTTTTTTATAAAAACTCCTAGACAGATTGCTATGCTTGAAGAAAATATCCGTAAACACGTTAGCGAAAGCGTTTCTAGAGGTAGAGTTGAAATAAGTATCAAACTAAACAGAGGTGCTATTGGAGATAAGTCTCTTTCTTTAAACAGCAAGCTTGCCGAAGAATATGTAAAGAGTCTAAAAGCATTAAAGGACAGTTTTTTAGAAATTACAGGTGAAATCTCTTTGAGTTTAGTTTCTAGATTTCCGGATGTAATAACCGCTACAGAAAATGAAGTGGATTTAGATATTCTTTGGCAAAAGGTATCCCCAGCATTAGAATGTGCTATATCTGCCCTAGTAGATAGCAGAGAAAGAGAAGGCGATACTTTAAAAAAAGACTTTGAAATGCGTTTAGCATATATCAATGAGAATTTGTCTATTGCTGAAAAAAGAGCTCCTAAAGTAAGTCAAGATTATAGAGCTCGTTTAGAAGATAAGGTAAAAGAATATACTAATTGTATAGAGGTCGATGAGAGTAGGCTATTAAATGAAGTAGCAATCTTTGCTGATCGGGTCAGTATTGATGAAGAGATTACCAGACTAAAAAGTCATATTCAACGCTTCTATACAATTATTGAAGAAACAGAGCCTGTTGGAAGAAAGTTGGATTTTCTTATTCAAGAGATGAATAGAGAAATCAATACCATAGGTTCTAAAGCAAATGATATTGAAATATCAAATTGTGTTGTAGATATGAAGAGTGAATTAGAAAAAATGAGAGAACAAGTACAGAACATCGAATAATTAGGGGGAAAAATGGAGAATAATTTTTACATTAAAGAAAAAGGCTTACTTATCGTCATTTCAGGACCTTCAGGTGCAGGGAAGGGGACAGTATGTAAAGAATTGTTGAGCAAATACCCCAATCTAGCTGTTTCTGTTTCAGCTACTACAAGAGATCCAAGACCAGGAGAAGTAGAAGGTAAAAACTATTACTTTATTACCAAAGAAAATTTCCTTGATATGATCGGTAATGATGAATTTTTAGAATACGCAAAAGTTTATGATAATTACTATGGTACTCCATCCCAATCCGTTATAGATATGATGGATGAAGGTATTGACGTAATACTTGAAATAGATATTCAAGGTGCTGCTCAAGTCCGATCTAATTACCCAGAAGGCATCTATATTTTCGTTGTTCCGCCTTCCTTTTCTGAGCTTCGAAAAAGGATTACGGAACGGGGAACAGAAAGCGAAGAACAACTTAACAAACGTATGAACTGTGCATATGATGAAATTCGAAATGCTAAAAATTATAGTTACATCGTCATCAATGACGAAGTTCACGTAGCAGCAGATAAAATTGCGTCGATTATAACAGCAGAAAAATGTCGTTCTAATCGATTAGAAAGTAAGATTGATGAAATTATAGGGAGGTCATAATATGAGATATCCAGCAATAAATGATTTGTTACAAAAGGTAGATAATAAGTATTCTTTAATCCTTGTAACAGCAAAGAGAGCACGTCATTTAGTAGAGGGTTCGACCACAAATGTCAAAATCAACAACGAAAACCCAGTGTCTATTGCAACAGAAGAAATTGCTAGAGATTTAATAGAGTACAAATACTAATGCGCCTTCGTATTTTAATCACTAGCAATTAGTCGTTAGTCACTGGCTTGCATGTATTCTTTTCGGGTCAAAAATTCGAGCTAGCGCTCAATGAAAAGGGCCTGTAGTGTGTTAAACAATGGTTAAAGGGTAGCTAAACAATAGTAAAAAACAATTGCAATAGCATATGCTCTTGCAATTTTTTTACGAAAAATAGGGAGTTGGAAATTTGGAAGAGAAAGTACTCGCCATATGTGAGCAAGATTTTCCCGTCCAACCGACCAACCGTCCAACTTATAACTAAAGGATGGAATTCATGAGGGTAGCGGAGATTTACATCAATCAAATAAACAAAAATATGGATAGGTCCTTTGATTATTACATACCTGATTTTTTAGAGCCTATGGAAATAGGTCTTAGGGTGGTTATTCCCTTTGGGGTAAAAAATAGTAAAATTGATGGTTTAGTCGTAGGCATTAAAGAGAGCAGCGAGTATAAAAGGCTAAAGAATATTGAAGGAATTATTGAAGACTATCCAAAACTTAATGATTGGCAGATAAAAATGTGTTATTGGCTGCAAAAGAGTTACCACTGTCTCTTTATGGAAGCTGTAAACTGCTTTGTTCCAAGCAATTTACATATAAAAAAGAAAAAAGAGAATGGCAGAAATACGTATTACATGGCCAATGCATTGCATGAGGTCAAGTATTATAAGCTTTCTGGAAAATACTTCAAGACAGAAGACTATTTAGCTCAAATCAAGAGCAATGCTACAAAACAAAGAGAGATATTAAGCTGCTTAGAAGAAATTCCCGTAAGTTTTAAAGAGCTTAAGGAAAAAACAACTTGTACAACAGCAAATTTAAATATCCTAATAAAAAAGGGGTTAATCACTGAGTCAAAAGAAATCAATATACGAAACCCTTATAAAGATCGGGAATATCAGTATCCTGTTAATACTTTAAACAGGCATCAACAAGAAGCTTTTGATTCATTTAATAGCTATGAAAAACCTAGTACTTTTTTACTTCATGGAGTTACGGGAAGTGGAAAGACGGAGGTTTATTTAAGGTATATAGAGGAAACGATAAAGAGGGGGAAGAGCTGTATTTACCTTGTTCCTGAAATATCTCTTACCTCTCAAATTATTGGACGAATTATGGGGCGATTTAAGGAGAATATAGGAATCATCCATAGCCATCTAAGCGATGGAGAGAAAATTGATCAATGGAATGCCATCAAAAATAAAAGCGTTCGTATTGTCTTGGGTGCACGTTCGGCCATATTTGCCCCTATGGACGATTTAGGTTTAATCATATTAGATGAAGAACATGAAAATACCTTTAAGTCTAACAACCGTCCCCGATATAATACCTATGAAGTGGCAAAAAAGCTTCAAGAGTTTCATGAATGCCATATCGTCTTAGGGAGCGCAACGCCAAGTGTTTCATCTTATTATGAAGCTTTATATGGACATGTAAATTTATTAGAGCTGCCAGAAAGGGTCAAGTCCATTCCTATGCCTGAGATTCATATTATTGATATGAAAGAAGAGCTATACGCTGGGAATAAAACAGTGATCAGCCGAAAGCTTCATAATGGCATTTTGCAAAATTTAAAACGCGGAGAACAGACTATTTTATTTTTGAATAAGAGAGGTTATTCTACATTTGTATTTTGTAGAAATTGTGGATATGCAGTAAACTGCCCTAATTGTGAAATCAGTATGACATATCATCATAATATAAAGCAAATGGCTTGTCATTATTGCGGACATAAAGAACATGTACCGACCATTTGTCCTAAATGCAATAGTGACAAAATCAAATACACTGGCTCTGGTACTCAAAAGCTTGAGATGCAACTGAGAAAGTACTATCCCCAGGCAAGAATACTGAGGATGGATACGGATTCTATGCAACGAAAAGGAGCCTATGAAGAGACCATTGACTTATTTCAACAAGGCAAAGCAGATATCCTTCTTGGAACTCAAATGGTTACAAAGGGCTTTGATTTTAAAAATGTCACATTAGTAGGTGTAATCTTAGCAGATTCTACTTTAAATATACCAGATTATAAGGCTAGTGAGAGAACGTTTCAATTAATTACTCAAGTAGCAGGTAGAGCAGGCAGAGGAGATAAATTAGGAGAAGTCATCGTCCAGACTTATGAGCCTAATCATTATGCCATCACTCTGTCTCAAGCATACGATTATAAGGGCTTTTATGATCAGGAGATATCTTATCGAAAAATGATGAAATATCCTCCATTTTCCGATATTATATATATAGGTTTTACGAATGAAGATGAAGTGCAAGTTTCACGAGATTGCCTAAAATACTATGACAAATTGTACAAGCTAGTTAAAGAGGAAGAAGGAGAAGAGCTTTTGAGGGAAATGTATCAACCTACAGCCTCTCCTATTAAAAAAATCAATAAAAAATACAGGTGGTACTTTATTATTAAGACCAATCACCTTTTACAGTATAATTCCATATTGAATAAATTAAGTGAAGAAAAAGAAATTATGGAACTACATTCAACATTAATCATTGATATTAATCCAAACAATATACTATAGGAGGACGCTATGGCACTAAGAAATATTAGAACTGAAGGAGACCCAATACTACGCAAACAAGCGAGGGAGATAACAGAAGTAAATCTCCGTATAAAAGAATTGGCGAGAGATATGTTAGATACGATGTATCACGCAGAAGGAGTAGGTTTAGCAGGACCTCAGGTGGGAATACTTAGAAGGATCATCGTAATGGACGTTGGAGAAGGTCCAATTGTTATGATTAATCCAGAAATTGTGGAAACCAATGGTTCACAAGTAGGTCCAGAAGGATGTTTGAGCGTCCCTGATGTAACGGAAGAAGTAGAAAGACCTAATGAAGTAAAAGTGGAATATTTAGATTTAGAAGGAAAAAAACAAGAACTAGTAGGTAAGGAACTACTAGCAAGAGCTATATGCCATGAAGTAGAGCATTTAGATGGAATACTATTCATAGATAAATTGTAAAAACAGGTGGTCAGGTGGTCAGGTGGTCAAATATGCGACTTACGTCGCAGTGAACAATGAATGCGGAACAATAAATAATGAACAATTTAGAAGAGTAATAAAAGTAGCATATTTGTACTGTTCAATGTTCAATGTTCATTGTTCATTGAAGAGTTTTTCCGTCCACCAACCATAATGGTCACTTTATGTGACCTAAATTTCCACATTCCACATTCTACTTTCTGCTACATTAGCAATAAACCTTAACGTAACAATTAATATAAAACAACTATAGAGGTGATAGCGTAGTATGAAAATCCTATTTATGGGTACTCCTGATTTTGCGGCTGTGCCTTTAAAAGCTATATTAGAATCAGACCATGAAGTAGTAGCTGTGGTTACACAGCCTGACAAGCCTAAAGGTAGAGGCAATAAGGTTATTTATTCTTCCGTAAAGGAATTGGCTTTAGAGTATAATATCCCTATTTTACAACCAAATAGAATTAAAGATAAAGACGCAGTGAATCAAGTTAAGGCGTTTCAACCAGATATAATCATTGCAGTTGCATATGGACAGCTTTTACCTAGGGAGCTCATTGAGTTTCCAGAATACGGTTGTATTAATATTCATGCTTCATTATTGCCAGCTTATAGGGGTTCTGCACCTATAAATTGGTCCATAATAAAAGGTGAAAAAGAATCTGGTGTGACTACAATGTATATGGATGAGGGTATGGATACAGGAGATATTATTTACCAGCAAAAAGTAAAAATAGAAGAGGATATGACTGCTGGAGAGCTTTACGATATATTAGCGGATTTAGGTTCAAGTCTGATTTTAAAAACATTAGATCATGTAGAAAAGAAAATAGAACCCAGAACAAAGCAAGAAGATGAAAAGAGCTCTCATGCACCTATGCTGACAAAAGATACTGGAAAAGTTCACTGGAATAAGAGCTCAGAAGGGATCTTTAATCTTATCAGAGGCACTAATCCATGGCCTGTAGCCTATACCAATTACGAAGGAAAAAGGTTAAAAGTCCATACTTCCAAAAGATACACAGAAGAACTGTCTTCTGATATCACTCCAGGCACCATCATAAAACACGTAAAAGGCAAAGGACTCCTAGTAAAAACAGGAGATGGAGGACTATTTCTAGAAGAAATCCAATTCCCCAATAAAAAGAAAATGCATGTAGATGATTACTTAAAAGGAAATTCGATTAATATAGGAACAATACTGGATTAAGCGGAAAATTAAAAGGTTGGACGGTTGGACGGTTGGACGGTTGGACGGTTGGACCGGAAAACCTTTTAGCTGAAGGCGGAAAGGTGAAAGCGGAACTTTATAAGTTGGAATGTTGGTATGTTAGAAAAGCTAGTTGGTTGGTTAGGAAAATCAAAACTCGCCTAAAGGCGAAGTGTTTTTTCTACCTTCCGCCTTCCGCTTTCAGCTATTTTAAGCATCATTTAAGAAATATCGTATAGAATAAGTACTAAGATGACCGTATATACGCAAAAGGAGGGTGTTAGAATGATTTTTCCATATTTTTCTGACTATACAATGATTATACTCATTCCTGGGTTGATTTTAGCAGCTTTTGCTCAGTGGAATGTGTCGTCTACTTATAACAAGTATTTGAGGGTTGCCAATAGCAGAGGAATAACTGGTGCAGAAACGGCAAGGAAATTACTCATCAACAATGGGATTACAGACGTTTCTGTAGAACTAGTAGGCGGAAAATTATCCGACCACTATGATCCAAGAAAGAAAGTACTGAGATTATCTCATGAAGTATACAATGGCAGAAGCGTAGCATCTGTAAGCATTGCAGCTCACGAGGTAGGTCACGCTATTCAGCACAATATAGGTTATGCCCCACTTAAACTTCGCAGCGCTATTGCACCTGTAGCTGCACTTGCATCAAATTCTGCATGGTATTTGTTTATAATAGGCTTGTTCTTTAATTTTGCAGGGCTTATGGAATTAGGTATTGTATTTTTTACAGGAGCGATTCTATTTAATATTATCACCTTGCCTGTAGAATTTAACGCTAGCCAGCGTGCTATTGCTCAATTAGATCAAAATGCTATTCTTTATGATGAAGATGGTCCAGGGGCAAGAAGAGTTTTAAATGCAGCGGCTTTAACTTATGTAGCTGCCACAATCATGTCTTTTTTACAATTATTACGAATGCTTGCATTGAAAGGATCTAGAGATTAATTTATGGGTTATAAGATAGATTATCCAAGAGAATTAGCAGTAAAAACATTATATGAAATCAATCACAACAAAGCCTTTGTAAATATCGCTTTAAAAAAGAGTCTGAAGGACCCTAAATTGTCTTCAATTGATAAACCCTTTGTCAATACACTGGTTTATGGAGTGATTAAGCATATGAGTTACTGTGATTGGGTTATTTCGAATCACAGTAAGATTAAATTAAAAAAAATTGCCCCAATGCTTTTAGAAATCCTTCGCATTGGGGTTTATCAAGTATTTTTTTTGGACAAGGTGCCTCATTTTGCAGCAGTAAATGAAAGCGTCAATTTGAGTAAAAAGTACTCTAAGGGTAAATCCGATAAGTTTGTCAATGGTGTACTTCGCTCTATCCTTAGAAATAAAGAGGAGATTCTCCAACATCGTTTTGAGGGAGATGAAAAATTGACGATTCAATACTCTGCACCTATTTGGCTTGTGAAAATGCTTAAAGAGCAGTATCCCATAGAAGTAGTAGAAATTTTTTTTGAGGAATCTATGAAAAATGCGCCTATAACTGCTCGCGTAAATAGGCTAAAGACCACAAAAGAAGAACTAAAAAAATCTTTAGCTACAGAGGGCATTGGTGTAGAAGATGGGAAACTCAGGGATTATTCCATTATCATAAATCAGTTTTCAGATATAAGCAAAAATCCTAGTTATCAGGAAGGATTGTTTATCATACAAGATGAAGCAGCCATGATGACAGTAGACTTATTAGATCCCAAACCTGGTGAAAAAATCTTAGATATGTGTAGTGCTCCAGGTGGGAAAACTACTCATATAGGGGAAATGATAAAAGATACTCATGGACTGACTGCTCGAGATATTTACGATCACAAGCTTAAGCTCATAGATGAGAATTGTAAAAGATTAGGCTTAAAAAATGTTCAAATAGAATTAAAAGATGGGCTCAAGTTTTACCCTGAAGACGAGGAAAAGTATGACAAGATACTTTTAGATGCACCTTGTTCAGGATTAGGGATTTTAAGACGAAAACCAGATATTAAATGGAATCTCAGCGAAGAAGGTATTAAAGCCATAATACAGATTCAAAAGAGTTTAATAAAAAATGCTTTTGATTATTTAAAGCCTGGTGGTATTTTAGTATACAGCACCTGTACTATCAATAGACAAGAAAACGAAGAAGTAGTTCATGATTTGATTGAGAATAATAAGAGTGCATCCTTATTAAGTTTAAAGGGTATTGATGAATCGATTTTACTAAATAAGCACTTTGTACAAACCTTCCCAAAAGAAGGCCAATGGGATGGATTCTTTATGTCAAAAATTCAAAAGAGAACTTGATAAGCGCCGTAATGGCGCTTTTTTGCTTTGGTTCGGTCTAGGTTCATTTAATGAATAGTTAGTAGTGGAATGTGGAAAGTGGAACGGTTGGACGATTGTTTTACTATCGTTCAACTACTGTTCACAATTGTTATAATTCGACAATATTTTTGGTTTTAGTGGAGAAATTGATGATTTTTTGGTATTCTATAATAAGGTAAATTAGAAAGGAACAGATTATGACAAATCTTATCGGATTGACTCAAGATCAATTATACGAAGTAGTAAGAGAGCTGGGGGAAGCGAAGTTTCGAGGAAAGCAGATTTATGAATGGGTATACAAACATAGAGCTCCATCTATTGATCATATGACCAATTTGCCAAAAGATACAAGAGAGAAATTAAAAGAAAAACACACCATTGAACATATTAAGATTGAAAAAATATTAATAGATGAAAAAGATGAAACCCATAAGTTCTTGTTCTCTTTAAACGATCAAAACACCATCGAGGGTGTTTTGATGAAATATAAATACGGCTACGCCTTATGTGTTTCTACCCAAGTAGGCTGCAAAATGGGCTGTACATTTTGTGCTTCTACTTTAGAGGGTGTCGTGAGGAGTTTGACTAGTGGTGAAATCATCGATCAGATTATGGTTGTAGAAAACCACCTTCAAATTCGAATCTCAAATGTGGTTTTAATGGGCAGTGGAGAGCCTTTAGATAATTATGATGAGGTTTTAAAATTTATCTACAATGTCAATAATTCAAATGGAATAAATATTGGACAAAGACATCTCACACTTTCCACCTGTGGTATTGTACCTAAAATATATGATTTAGCAAAAGAAAATTTACAGATTAATTTATCTATTTCGTTACATGGTTCAAATGATTTCATTAGGTCAAAAATGATGCCAATAAACAAAAGATATCCTTTACAACAATTGATGGAAGCCTGTAAGTTTTATATTGAAAAGACAGGAAGGCGAATCAGTTTTGAGTACTCAATGGTCAATGGCGTAAATGATAAAATAGAGCATGCAAAGGAACTAGAAGTTCTATTAAAAGCTCTTAATTGTCATGTGAATTTAATACCTGTAAATGAAATTAAAGAAAGAGACTTTATAAAAAGTTCGAAAGATAATATAATAAGGTTTAGCCGTTATTTAAATGATATCGGTATACCCACAACTATTCGAAGGGAATTAGGATCGAGTATTAACGCGGCATGTGGCCAATTGCGTAGAAATCATACTGAAAAACCTAAGGGGTGAAATAATGGACATTGGTTATAAAAGCCATATTGGCAATATGAGAGCCAAAAACCAAGATGCCTACCTCGTATTAGAGAAATCTAGTGCAAAAGTAATCATATTGGCTGTAGCAGATGGCCTTGGTGGACATAATGCAGGAGAAATTGCCAGCAGTACTTTAGTAAAAGAAATAAAAGATAAATTTGAAAATACCAATATAATAGATGAGGAACGAATTCAAGAGCAAGAGGTAATAGAAATTATTAAAGAAATCAACAAAATCATCTATGAAATGGGTAGTAATGATGTGAATTTGAGCAAAATGGGAACAACCCTTTGTTTATCCATTATAGCGAATCAACAAGTTCATATTTTTCATGTAGGAGACAGCAGAGCTTATATCATAAATGAAAAAGAAATTTTACAGCTTACTAGAGACCACTCTTTAGTTGAACAACTAATTTCTCAAGGAGAGATTTCTAGAGAAGAAGCGGAGACATATCCGAACAAAAATGTTATTACTAGGGCCATCGGTACAGATGAAGAAATTGAAGTAGATTATTATCAGTGCGAGTTGAAAAAGGGAGACACCATCTTGCTTTGTACAGACGGTCTTACCAATGAAGTAGAAGCTGAAGAGATAAAAGACATCATCAATAAGCACAATTGCGAAGAAGCAGTAGAGGTGTTGGTTCAAAAGGCAAATGAGTATGGCGGTCATGATAATATCACTGTAATAGTCTATAAACCGGAGGTGGTCTTATGACAGCTAAGCTATTAGGAAATCGATACGAGTTGATGGAAGTCATTGGCGTAGGTGGGATGGCTGTTGTATATAAGGCTAAGGATAAACTTCTTAATAGACTAGTTGCTGTTAAAATATTAAAAAGCGAATTTAATGATAATGAGCAATTTATCAATAAATTCAAAAGAGAATCCCAAGCTGCGGCAAGCCTCTCTCACAATAATATTGTAAATGTTTTTGATGTAGGAGTACAGGATAATAATCATTATATCGTAATGGAATACGTTAATGGAAAAACCTTAAAAGCTTATATTAAAGAGCAAGGGAAACTACCTTGGAAAGAAGCTTTGTTTTTGATTAAACAAATTGCTTTTGCTTTAGATCACGCTCATAAGAACAATATTATACACAGAGATATTAAACCTCATAATATCTTATTAAATGAAGATATGATACCAAAGGTAACGGATTTTGGAATTGCTAGAGCCATATCTAGTGCTACAGTAACTTTAGTGGAAGAAACTATGGGATCTGTGCATTATATATCACCAGAGCAGGCTAGAGGTGGTTTTGTAGATGCCAAATCAGACTTATATTCTTTAGGAATTGTCTTATATGAAATGCTTACAGGAGAGGTACCTTTTGACAGCGACAACTCTGTTTCTGTAGCCATTAAGCATATTCAAGAAGAAATTCGATTTCCAGAGGGTATTCAAGATGTGCCTGAAGGATTAATAGATATTGTTTACAAGCTCGTAAAAAAAAGCCCCATGGACCGTTATCATAATGCTAGAGAGTTAATAATAGATTTAATAACCATTCAAAATAATCCTACTACTAGGTTTATGGATGAGCCAGATTTATCTGATGAAACCAAAAAAACCCCCATCATTGGAGATGCACAATTAGAGGAGAATAAGCCTCAGAATATTAAGGAAACACCTAACAAAGAAAAGTTTAAATGGGGAAAGAAGCAACTAATGGCCATAGTATTGATTCCAATTATACTAGGGATTATGGTGTTTGTTTTGGTCAATGCTTTTGATGTAGAAGAAATCAAAGTTCCAGATTTAAGTAATCAAAATATGGAAGAAGCAATTGGCGTATTGCAAGAATATAATCTCGATTACAGATTAGAAAGAGAAAATAGTTCTAGTGTACCAATCGATCATGTAATCAAACAAGACCCTGTGGCAGGCACTATGTTAAAAGAAGGTCAAGAAGTAGTACTATATATTAGTGATGGAGTAAAACAAGTAAAACTACCTGATGTAACGAAGCAATATGAAGTAGAGGGAATACAGACCCTTGAAAACATGGGCTTCATAGTCAATGAAATAGAGCGAAAGTACAATGAGGATTACGAAAAAGGCATGATATACGAGCAATCCCCAGCTCCTGGAGCTTTACTGAAGGAAGGGGCAGAAATAAAGCTTTATGTCAGTCAGGGCAAAGACTCAGCAGTATTAGACGATCTTGTTGGAAAGACTATAGATGAAGCAAAAGAAATCCTCTTGTCAGAAGGTCTTACCTTAGGAAGCATCAAAGAGGAGGTCAGCAATAAATACGAAAAAAATATCGTCATAAACCAAGATCCGAAAGCTGGAGTAGAATTACAAAAAAAATCTGTCGTAAATCTTACTATCAGTAAAGGATTAGTAAAATCAAAATCAATTAGTATAAACATCGCGTCTTATTTATATGGTGCGGAGGATGAAGAAGATGATAATGAAGTTGAAGATGAGAATGGTAAAGGCAAAGATAAGGATAAAGAAGAGCCTCAGCAGGTGCGAGTAAAAGTATTTGTAATAGACGATAAGAATGTATCAACTCTTCAATACGAAAATGCGCATTTGTCCAATGAGACCATAACTGTAGAGCTTAAAGGTGTTGGCGTACAGTCTTATCAAGTCCAAATTAACAATACGATTTACAATGCTGAAAACATTAGTTTTTGAAAAAGAGGTAAAAGATGAAGGGAATTATTATTAAAGGTATTGGCGGATTTTATTATGTAAAAAGTGAAGACAAGATATATGAATGCAAGGCAAGGGGGATCTTTCGTAAAGATAAGCATAAACCGTATGTAGGTGATTATGTAGAGATTACCATAGATGAAAATGAAAAAGGCGCTATTGAGGAAATATACCCAAGAAAAAATATCTTAATACGCCCTCCTATTAGTAATATTACTCAAAATATTGTCGTATCTGCTGTAGTACAACCTGCTATAAACCTTCATTTCGTCAACAATATTTTAGTGTATTCAGAGCATCTGGATATTAAAAATGTCCTATGTTTTAATAAAAGCGAATTAATTAATGAGGAACAAAAAGAAGAAATTAAGGAACACTTTATTAATACCAATTATAAGATTCTTTTTACCAGTGTAAAAGAGCAAACAGGTTTACACGAGTTAAAAGACATGCTACGAGGTAATATTAATGTTTTTTCTGGAGCTTCAGGTGTGGGTAAGTCTTCTCTATTAAATAGCCTTATGCCTCAAAATAAAGCTGAAACAGGGGAAATTAGCAGTAAAATAGAGAGGGGAAAACACACAACTCGACATGTAGAGCTTTTTGAACTTGAAGAGAATACTTTTATTGCAGATACTCCAGGTTTTAGCAATATTAATGGAGCTCAAGAAATTGAGCTAGAAGAATTAATGGATTCTTTCCCTGAATTTTCAGATCTTTTAGGTCAATGTAAATTCAATTCTTGTGTTCATGATAGGGAACCAGATTGCGTTATTAAGGAAGCTGTTGAAAATCGTAAGATTGCTTCGTCTCGTTACTCAAGTTATATTGAAATGTTGCACTCAATAAAAGCAACGAAGAAATACTGAGGTAAAATATGAAAGCTTTAGTTATTGCAAATGGCAGTATTAAAAATGAAGAATTTTATCATTCTCATGTACTAAAAAATCGTTTTGATTTGATTATTTGTGCAGATGGGGGGGTAAAAAATGCCCTCCTTCTCAATTTGACCCCTGATGTAGCAATAGGGGATTTTGACTCTACAGAAGAATCCTTCTTACAGGATGTACAAGATAAAGGTGTAGAAATCATAAGATATCCTGTTGAAAAAGATGCTACAGATACGGAAATTGTCCTCGACTATCTAATAGATCATAACTACTCCCATATTACGATGATTGGTTGTCTTGGAGACCGAGTAGATCATAGTTTGGCAAATATTGCTTTACTAAAAAAGCTATTAGCTCAAAAGGTCTATGGACGGATTATTGATGAAAAAAATGAGATTTATCTCATCAATGATAAAATAGAACTTTACAACAAAAAAGGAAGTATATTATCTTTAATCCCCTTTTCTGAAGAGGTAGAAGGGGTTACAACAAATGGTTTATATTACCCACTAGATAATCATTGTATGACGAAGGCCAGTAGCTATGGAATCAGCAATATTATAGAAGAAGATTTTGCAAAAGTAGAAATTAAACATGGAGAATTATTGGTAATTATTTCTCGAGATTAAGAACATTTCACCGCTTTCTAAATACAATAAAGTAAAAGGGTATTGTATGGTGAAAAAGATGAGAATAAGTAAATGCTATATTAATTATATCGTATACTGCCTAGTAGCAGTACTGTTAATTTTGTTACTTCCAAATTGGGTATGGTACTTAATATTAATAAGTCTTATTGGTTTATTAGTATTTGTATTGTACAAACTTCACCTATTTGATAAGTTTTTGCGTTAACGAAACATGTAAGGTAATAGATAAATTGCATTTCGGCGATAATTGAATGAATAAACTAAGTAAAAGGGGAAGTCTGTAAATATTTTACATAGACTTCCCTTTTATTTTAAATGTAAAGTTAAAAGTGTAAATTATACCGTTATATTACTGTCTAACGATTGTTCTTTAATAGGAAAGTTCTATTTTGACCCTATAGAAATGCCTTAATGCTAGTGACTAGAGACTAGGGACTAAGAATTTTTGTATAAAAAAAGAAAATCTAAAAGATTTTCTTTTTTTAAATGATTTCTTTAATTACATAGCTCTTTGAACTTTATTAGATCTCAAACATCTTGTGCAAACTAAAACTCTCCTTGGAGAACCGTCAACCATTGCTCTAACTTTTTGTAAGTTTGGATTCCAAACTCTCTTTGTATGTTTAACAGAATGGCTTACTTGATTGCCTGCTACTGGACCTTTGCCACAAACATGACATACTTTAGACATATATCTTACCTCCTTATCCGTGCCTTACTTTCAAAGCACTATTATTATAGCACAAGGATTCATATAATATCAATAAAACATTTAAATCATTTCTTTACAATTTACTTAAAAAAAGATAAGCTATTTTAATGCAGTAGTGGAAATGTAGGTAAACCTTACTATACGTAATAACTTGAATAATATTGTAAATTAAATTAGAATATGATTAAAGGTTTAAGGAGGAGTTCGAATGATTGCGAAAATTTATAATGAATACGGCTGTATCAACATTTCAGAAAGTGTCATAGCGACAATAGCTGGCATGGCAGCAATGGAGTGCTATGGTTTAGTTGGCATGGCCTCTAAAAGAACTACAGATGGTTTTGTAGAACTTTTAAAGAAGGAAAACCTGAGAAAAGGCGTTAAAATCACACAAGCAGATAATAAGCTTATCATTGATTTATATGTTATAATCGAATACGGTGTGAAAATATCAGTAGTTGCAGAAAATATTATTGATAAAGTAAAGTATTATGTAGAAAAACAAACAGGCATTAAGATTGATAAAATCAATGTTATTGTAGAAAGCGTCAGGGTGTAAGGAGGATTACAATGCAAATTAAAGAAATAGATGGGAGTATGCTTAAAGCCATTGTCATCAATGGTGCGGCAAATCTAGAAAAGAACAAAAAAATTGTAGACGATTTAAATGTTTTTCCTGTTCCAGATGGAGATACGGGGACCAATATGTCTCTAACCATACAATATGCAGCAGATGAACTCAAAAGGACATCTGAACAGGATCTATCAAAAATAGCACAGATGGCTTCCAGTGGAGCATTGATGGGAGCTAGAGGAAACTCAGGAGTAATCCTTTCACAACTTTTTAGAGGTTTTGCAAAGGGCTGTGAAAACCGAAAAACCTTAAATACCTTTGGCTTAGCCAATGCGTTAAAAGAAGCATCTGCTATGTCCTATAAAGCTGTTATGAGACCTATTGAGGGGACGATTTTAACCGTTGCCCGTGAAATGGCTGAATTTGCGGTAGAAAATGCTAGCAAATACAAATATATGGACGAAATGTTGTTAGCAGTAATTGAACAAGGAAAAAGCGCCCTAGCCAATACACCAGAACAATTGCCAGTGCTTAAAGAGGCAGGCGTTGTGGATTCTGGTGGTAAGGGATTATTGTGCATTATCGAAGGTGCTTATGAAATTCTATCTGGGAAGTCCATCCCCATGGAAACAATAGATGAACTACCATCTACGAGTAAAATGTTTGAAGATCATATTATGTCTGCAGAAGAGATTACCTTTGGTTATTGTACGGAGTTTATCATATTAAGCGGAATAGAAGAATATTCTATAGAAAACACATTAAAAGAAAATTTGGCAGCAATAGGGGATTCTGTTATCGTTGTTGGAGACGAAGAAAAGATAAAAGTTCATGTTCATACAGACCAACCAGATAAAGCTTTAAACTGGGCTTTAGAAATAGGACCATTGACGAGAGTTAAAATTGACAATATGAGGGAACAAGTGGCTAATAATCCTTCCCAAAAGATAAAAGAAGAGGAAAAAGATTACGGCTTTATTAGCGTAGCCGCAGGAGATGGTCTTGAAGAATTATTCAAAAGCCTTGGAGTAGATGAAGTTATTGAAGGTGGTCAAACTATGAATCCAAGCACTCAAGACTTCTTAAATAAAATCGAACAAATTAATGCAAAGCATATCTTTATTTTTCCAAATAATAGCAATATACTCTTAGCTGCAAATCAAGCTAAGGAAATTAGCCAGGTGCCAGTCACCGTAATTTCAACTAAGAGCATACCACAAGGGATTTCTGCTCTTTTAGCTTTCAATTTAGAAGGAAATGTAGAAGAAAATACTGCACAAATGAATGAGGCTATTCAAGAGGTTAAGACTGGTCAAGTAACCTATGCTGTTCGCGACACCTCTTTTAATTCATTAGAAATTAAAAAAGATGATATTATTGGTATATTAGAAAAAGATATTACAGTCGTAGGTCAAAATGTTTTTGAGGTAACTCGAAACCTCATCGAGAATATGGTTGATAAGGACACGTCTCTTCTTTCTCTTTATTACGGCGCTGAAATAGAAGAAGAAGATGTTAATGATCTAATAGAAGAATTAGAAGAAAAATATTCTGATATTGATATAGAAGGCAATTACGGTGGACAAAGCTTATATTATTTTATACTATCAGTAGAATAAAACAGATAGAAATGAAAGAGTGGAAGGTTTTACGATGAATCTTAGAGATCCCATTATTAGCATAAAGGGAATAGGGAATACAAAAGAAAAATTATTTCATACTCTGGGAATCTATAAAATAGGGGATTTAATTGAATACTATCCTATTTCTTATGAGGATCGAACGAAATCCATATCTATAGAAGAGGCTATGGACAATCATAGGTCGCTAATAAAAGCTACAATAACAAGCAATCTGGTCACCCGCAAAATTAGGAGTAGTTTAAGTATAACAAAGGCAACAGCCCGGGATCATTCGGGAAATTTTCAAGTAGTATGGTATAATTCACCATATATAGGTCGAACGGTATTTGCAGGAAAAACCTACTATTTTTACGGCAAAGTAAACAAGTCCTTTCATAATATACAAATGGAAATGCCAGAGGTTTTTCAGCTAAATGCAGAAGATTTATTTAGTTTTATCCCAAAATACTCTTTGACAAAAGGCCTAACACATAAAGATATTCGAAAAGCGATCAAAAATGTGTTTGATAAAGGTATTACAGTAGAGGATTATCTATCTCAAGAACTTATAAATAAGTACAAGCTCATGGGTCTTAAAGAAGCTTATGAGAAAATTCATTACGCCAAAAATCGTGAAGATTTAACTAGAGCAAGGCATCGCTTGATATTTAATGAGTTTTTAGAGATTCAAATTGCTTTTCGTTCTATGAAAGAAGAGATAAATAATGATCCATTACCTTTTTTCCTAGACGATAATAGGATGAATCAAGTTCAGGAGTTATTAAATATTTTACCTTTTCAACTGACCTTATCTCAAAAGGAAGTCTTAGAGGAACTATATGAAGATATTCGTAGAAGTAAGCAGATTAATCGGTTAATCCAAGGTGATGTAGGAAGCGGAAAGACTATTATAGCAGTTATTATGTTATTTATATGTTTATTAAATGGATACCAAGGAGTCATGATGGTTCCTACTGCAATCTTGGCAGAGCAACATTACGAATACATAAGTAATTTATTTAGCAAATTAAATATAGGTGCAAGAGTAGGCCTTATGACAAAATTTAAGACCACAAAACAGCGGTTAGAGTATTTACATAAGATTGCTGCCGGAGAGTATAATCTTATAGTAGCTACTCATGGAGTACTCCAGGAAGATGTAGAATTTTCAAATCTAGGCCTAGTCATAACAGATGAACAGCATCGCTTTGGCGTTAGACAGAGAAAACAATTGTCAAATAAGGGTAAAGATCCTCATATCATCGTCATGAGTGCAACGCCTATACCACGAACTACTTCATTAGTTCTATACGGAGATTTGGAAGTTTCTACAATAAATGCTCTACCGGCGGGGAGAAAGCCCATAAAGACTTACAGCGTCAATACGAGTTACAGGTCCCGCATTTATAAAATGATCTTAAAAGAAATTTCAGACGGCAGACAAGCCTATATTTTATGTCCTAGTATTGAAATGAATGATCAGATGAATTCTGCAGAGGAAGTTTACGAAAAATGTAGAAATGGGGCTTTTAAGGATATACCTATAGGCCTCCTTCATGGTAAAATGAATAGTGAGGAAAAAGAAGAAGTCATGAGAGCTTTTTACGAAAACAAAATAAAGGTTCTCATTTGTACTACTGTCGTTGAGGTAGGCATTAATGTGCCCAATGCTACTATTATGTTAATTGAAAATGCGGAGAGATTTGGTCTTGCTCAGCTTCATCAATTGCGAGGGCGAGTAGGTAGAGGAGAGCATCAATCCCATTGCATTTTACTGACAGATAGCAAAAGTCAGAAGACGAAACAACGGATGGATGTACTCATTCAAAGCACGGATGGATTTTATATTTCCCAGAGAGATTTAGAACTTCGGGGACCAGGAGACTATTTTGGTTTTCGTCAGCATGGATTGCCAAGTTTTAAATTGGCTGATTTATCAAAACATCAGAGTATTTTACTAGAGGCTAATGAAATGGTCGAGTATATTTTACATTCAGCGGAGCAAGAATATATTAAGAAAAAGGTTTTGATTGCCTTTCAATATAAATTAGATCAAATCTCAATGAATTAATGGAGTAGATATGAGAGTAATTACTGGAACAGCAAAAGGAAAAAAGTTACTGACGCCTAAAGACGAAAGAGTTAGGCCTACAACAGATCGTATAAAAGAAACACTATTTAATATTATAAATCCATATATAAGAGATGCTGTAATAATTGATTGCTTTGCGGGCACTGGTGGTGTAGGCATTGAAGCCTTAAGCCGAGGTGCTAGACAAGCTTATTTTATAGATAATCATAGAGAAAGCATAAAGCTTATAAGAAAGAATCTTGAAATAGCTCGATTAGAAGAAAAAGGTGTCGTACTTCCTGTTGAAGCGTCTTCCGCTCTTACCTCTTTAGCAAATAAGAATGTAAAAGCAGATATTATTTTTATGGATCCACCCTATCATTTAAATATTATTAGTAGATTAGTCGAAATCATAAGTCAAAACAATCTTTTAGCTGAAGATGGAATTATTATTGCAGAACACGACAATAGGATTGAACTTAAAGATCAAATCGAACGATTCGCAAAAGTGGATCAACGAGTTTACGGAACTACGATCATGTCCTATTATAAAGAACAAACTTAAACGAGAAGGTGGATAAATGAAAGTAGCTGTATATCCAGGCAGCTTTGACCCCATTACCAATGGACATCTTGACATTATTGAACGTGGGTCAAAAATGGTTGAGAAACTAATCGTAGTAGTACTTGTAAATAAGAATAAAAATCCTATGTTTTCTTTGCAAGAAAAATTAGACTTGATTTCTAAATCTGTAGCACATTTGCCCAATGTAGAAGTAGATAGTTTTGAAGGTCTACTCGTAAATTATATGTGCAACAAAAAAATTAATATCATCATAAGAGGATTAAGAGCGATGTCTGACTTTGAAAATGAATTTCAGATGGCTTTAATGAATAAAAAATTATGCAATCATGTTGAAACCATATTTCTAGTTAGTAAAGTAGAGTACTCCTATTTGAGTTCTAGCGCGGTAAAAGAGTTAGCTATGTTTGATGGAGAAATGAAAGATTTGGTTCCTGAATATGTACATAAAAAAATTATCGATAAGGTTGAAAGGGGAAAGAGATGAAGATCATTTCATTGCTAAACGAATTAGAAAGAATTATACAAGAAGCATCTAGTTTGCCATTGTCATCAAAAGTAATGGTAAATCCTGAGCAAGTATTAGAAATCGTACAAGAAATTATGCATAATTTACCTGAAGACTTAAAAGAAGCTCAATATGTAAGGGAAGAGCGAAAGAAAATTCTAATTGAAGCTCAAAACGATGCAGAGAGAATTATAAATGATGCAGAATCTAAAATTAGAGATATGGTAGATGAAAATCAAATCACCCAATCTGCATACCTAGAAGCAGAAGAAATTCGAAAAAGAGCAGAAGAAATTTCTACAGAAATCAGGCAATCTACAAATGAGTATGCAGACAATATTCTGAGAAAAGTTCAAATGAATCTAAATAGCGTAATAGAGCAAATTGAAGAAAATCGAAATG
Organism: Alkalibaculum bacchi; assembly: GCF_003317055.1. Classification (NCBI taxonomy): domain Bacteria; kingdom Bacillati; phylum Bacillota; class Clostridia; order Eubacteriales; family Eubacteriaceae; genus Alkalibaculum; species Alkalibaculum bacchi. The sequence continues at coordinate 47,318 of NZ_QNRX01000003.1, read as the reverse complement.
AATTAAAAAGCAATTGATTTAAGCAACCAGCTACTAGCGTTCAGCGACCAGTTGCATGTATTCCTCTTGGGTCTTATGAGGTGTATATTTAAATCGCCTTTATACACAGGTCAATTTTTGACCTAAGAGACTTGACCCTAGAAGACTGATGGCTGGTGGCTGAATGCTGATGGCTAAAAATTAAAGCGCCGAGAGGGCGCTTTCACTTTTTTAGTCGCTGTTTTTTTTGCGGAAGGCCATGAGTAAAAGGGTGGTGATGGTGAGTACAACAATGGACTGAAAATAGTAGGCTGGATAGTTAAAGTGTTCAAAGGCTCTTCCTACATGGAAACTATTGTATACGCTTAATGCTGTTGGATAAAGTAGTTTATAACTTATGACGGCTATGATAGTAGAGAGGATAGACTGTGTTATTTTACCTAGTAAAAACCCAGTATATTTGATATCTGTTTCTACTAGAAAAGAATTGGTTTGCATGTGAATAGAAAAACCACTCCAAGCTGTGACTAGGGCAGTGATGGCTACTTTTGTTATTAAAGGATCACTGCACTTACTGATTCCATCGATACCTAATGTAATTTCAAATAAGCCATAAAATAAACCCTTAACTAATTCAGGGCTAAAATAAAAGACATTTAAATACTTATAAAAGAAGTTTGTAAATATATCTAAAATGTCTCTGGCATCGAGATAGTGAATCACTAAGTTAAAGAAGACCATATACCCACAAATTTTGATTACATTTTGCATGGAGTCTACAATTGCTGTGTTGATAATGTTTGAAACATTCTTTGTCTGGCACCTTTTAAAGGTATTGAGTGAGATGTCCTCCTTATACAATTTCTTTAGTAAAAGGGTGTTTAATATGCTCCCTAAATAATTAGCAATAAGTAATACAGGAATAATAGCAGCATTATCAAACATTTGTGTAGCGATGATTCCAATAATAAATGCTGGGCCTGTAGAGCTACACATAGCAAGTAGTTTATAGCTTTCTTCTAGAGAGGTTACATTTTCCTTTCTCAAATCAGCTATTAGTTTAGCTCCTAATGGATATCCGGAAATATAACCCATTACAATAGGCAAGATTCCGCTACCTGAAACATTAAAAATCTTATCCATAGGCTTGTTAAAAAAACGTTGAAAGATATAGGCTACATTTAATTGAAATAACATGCTACTAAAAATCATATAGGGAAATAAACTCGGCATAACATTGTAGAACCATAGCTCAATGCCTCCGATTACGGATGAAATGGCAAGTTCTGGATCTACAATCAGATTTGCTAACATAAAAACAGTAGCGAATATTAAAATAAAACTCGAATTAAATTTGATTTTTAATCTTATCATACATTATTCTATTATACTCATTTTAAAATTATTCGCTTGAAAAAGAGTCTTACATAACTATATTGCAATAATAGTACAGCACTATATACTTTAATCCATCAAGAATTCTATTGGTTTGCTTAAGCTCTTAAAACAAAAGTATCTACTGCACTCTTATATGATTTCTGGCTTTCTCCTATAGTCTTCATTAAGCTTTGATGGATTTGTCATAAGATAATAGTAGTTCGTAGATAAAACATCCTTTTTAATAGCATACTTTTGGATCTCGTTTAGAGACTTGATGTCTTTTGATAAATTTGTGATTATTGGTATACTGCTTTTTTCACGAATTTCACGGAGGATTTCTTTTCCTTTATCATTAAAGGCTAAAACTCTTAAATAAGGCACATAGTTAGAATTTTTAAAAACTTTATAAACATACTCCTCTTTGTGGTTCACTAGTTGGTTCATAAGAATTCTCTTGATTCTCGTTTTTGTGTATCTTTTGCTGATGATTTGATCGAGAAGTTCATCTATGGTACTAGATCCAATAGAAGCTTTTAAAATTCTATTTTCTAGTCCTTCTTTTACATCAAAAATGTCTTTTATATCTTCCTTAGAGGTTTTAAGCAAATCACCTACAATGAGAGTATAATAATGGTTTAAGAAATTGTAAATCATTGTTTTTTCGTATATAGACAATTGTTCTGTAGTCTCTTTTGGCAGTAAGTTTTCAATATTTTTTACGCTATTCGTCTTTTGAATTTGATTTCGAATATAAGTTGCCCCAGCATAATTGTTTACGGATTTTTCATGGTGATAACCTGCGTGGACCCTCTGAATGGCTATAGGCTTTATAGAACTTTTTAGAGAATAAAGCCACTTCATGTATTCAATCGCTAAAATATTATTAGGATTAGATAAAATATCACCTGAACCTTGCAAATAGGCTTCAACAGCGTATTGCCGCCCTTTGGGATAGGAAATCCCACTTTTTAACTGTTCTTTTAGAACTTCTTTATATTCTTGTGGTTCCTCTACCAATAGCTTGGCTACTTGAAAAATCTTGTTTAGATTAGGGTCTTCACATCCAAAACTTACTGCTTCCACTACATTTAAAGAATGTAAAGTACTAATAGCTCCATAAGCAAAGATTTCAGCGCTTTGACAGGAGTATACAAAAGGTAATTCTGCAACAAGGTCAAGTCCGTTTTTTACTGCAATTCGAGCGCGAATCCACTTGTCCACTAATGCTGGCTCCCCTCTTTGTAGAAAACTGCCACTCATAATGGCCATGGAGTGTGTAGCATGGCTTTTTTCTAGAGATTCCAATAAATGATGTTTGTGTCCGTTATGAAAAGGGTTATATTCGGCAATGATACTAAGTAGTCTCAAGAATTACACCTCTATCTTAATTGTAATATAAAAATAATAGCGTATATTTTTGTTTTTTTAAAGTAATTTTGTAGAAATTATGATAATTTATGATAAAATAATAAATGATGTATAAGAAATTTATAGTAGGAGATGTTAAATTATGAACATTTTAGTCATTAACTGTGGTAGTTCTTCATTGAAGTACCAACTTATTAACATGAACAACGAAGAAGTAATAGCAAAAGGTTTAGCAGAAAAGATCGGCTTAGAAGACTCCATTTTTAGTCATACTCCTGTAGGCAAAGACAAAGTAGTCAAAAACGGTAAATTAAATGATCATCAAGAAGCTTTAAATCTAGTAATGAAATCATTAGTAGATGAAAACTGTGGTGTAATCAAATCTCTTAATGAAATTGATGCCGTAGGTCATAGAATCGTTCATGGTGGCGAGTTTTATTCATCATCTGTTTTAATTGATGAAAAAGTAATTGAAGCTATCGAAAAATGCGTTGAACTTGCACCACTGCACAATCCAGCTAATATCTTAGGAATCACTGCATGTCAAGCTTTATTACCAGGTGTGCCTATGGTTGCGGTATTTGATACAGCTTTCCATCAAACAATGCCACAAGAAGCATATACCTATGCATTACCATATGAATATTACGAAAAATACAAAGTTAGAAAATATGGTTTCCATGGTACTTCTCACAAATATGTTTCTGGTAGAGCAGCTCATATTTTAGACAAGCCAATAGAAGAATTAAAGCTTGTTTCTTGCCATTTAGGTAATGGAGCTAGTTTAACAGCTGTTAAATATGGAGAGTCAGTTGATACTACAATGGGCTTTACTCCATTAGAAGGTTTAGCAATGGGAACAAGATGTGGAAACATTGACCCATCTATCGTAACTTTCTTACAAGATAAAGAAAACCTTACTGCACGTGACTTAGATACAATCATGAATAAAAAATCAGGTGTATTAGGTATTTCTGGTGTAAGTTCAGACTTTAGAGATATCGAAAATGCAGGCGAAGGTGGAAATGAAAGAGCAAAATTAGCATTAGCTGTATTCATTTACAAAGTAAAAACAGCTATTGGATCTTATGTAGCAGCTATGAACGGTGTTGATGCGATTATATTTACAGCAGGTTTAGGTGAAAATTCAGCTACAAGCAGAAAAGCTATATGTGAAGGTTTGACTTATTTAGGACTTGCAATCGACGATGACAAAAATGGAATGCGTGGCGAAGAAATCATAATTTCTACTCCAGAATCAAAGGTAAAAGTAATCGTTATTCCAACAGATGAAGAAATGGCTATAGCTAGAGATACCAAGGATATCATTGGCAAATAGTGCGGAAAATTAAATGAATTGATTCCCTTGACAAAGTATCACATTGAATATATAATTAACTCTGCGAGTTCAGAGGTGATTCTTTGATTATTAATATTTCACATCTTATAAAAGGGAATAATGACAAAATTGATATCAAAACTCAAATGTATCATCTTTTGCCCGAATCAAAAGATGATCCCATTGAGGTAGGAGGTATTCTTTACGTTGAGGATAATGTCCTTAAGGTAGATCTTCAAGTAAAGGTACAGGTACATCTTGTATGTTCCAGATGTATTGAGGAATTTATTTGTCCACTAAATTTACATCTACAGGAAAGTTATAATCTAGTGGAGGATCAAGGAATTTTGCAGAATGAAACGATAGATTTGACAGAACTGTTGAGAGAAAATATCTTACTTAATCTCCCCATAAAACCTTTGTGCACTGAAAATTGTAATGGTCTCTGTGCGGAATGTGGGACAAACTTAAATATTCTTTCTTGTAAGTGCAAGGAAGAACAGGTAGATCCTCGTTTGTCTGTTCTGAAAAATCTATTAAATGGGGACGAATAGGAGGTGTAGAAATGGCTGTACCAAAGAATAGAATATCAAAATCTAGAAGAGATAAGAGAAGAACTCACTACAAGCTGAGTATTCCAGGTATGAGTACATGCCCAAAATGTGGTGAAACTAAATTACCTCATAGAGTATGTAAATCTTGTGGAACGTATAAAGATAAGGGAATATTAGAAGTATAAAGAAGGCAGGGAATATTCTCTGCTTTTTTTAAATTGGTTAAAAACAGGTGGTAAGGTGGTAAGGTGGTAAGGTGGTAAGGTGGTAAGGTGGTAAGGTGGTAAGGTGGTAAGGAAAACCACCCTCGCCTAAAGGCGAGACGGTTTTCCTTTCAGCTTTCAGCTTTTGAGGTTTTTCCCGACCAACCGACCAACGAAGAGAGAGGTGAATATATGAATATCTATGTAGATGGAATGGGTGGAGATCATGCACCTGATGCTGTGGTAAAAGGCTGTGTTGATGCAAGCAAAGAATTTCAAAAGAAGATTACCATCATCGGCGATGAGGCGAAAATCCATGAGTTGCTTAAAAAAGAGGAGTATCGAAAAGACCTTATTGAAGTTATTCCATCTTCTGAGATTATAACTAATAATGAAGATCCTGCGTTGGCTATACGTAGAAAAAAGCAGTCGTCATTAGTTATAGGCTTAAGAAGAGTAAAGGAAGAAGAAGACTCTGTACTTGTTTCTGCTGGCAGCACTGGTGCTTTACTTGCTGGGGGAACCCTCTTAGTAGGAAGGATTAAGGGAATACAACGGCCAGCTCTAACTGTTATGTTGCCTACTAAAAAGGGGTTTGCACTTTTACTGGACTCAGGGGCAAATGTAGATTGTAAACCGGTTTACCTACAGCAATTTGCGATTATGGCCAGTATATATGCAGAGGATTTACTGGGAATAAAAAACCCAAAAGTTGCTCTGGCAAATATTGGAATCGAAGAAAAAAAGGGAAATGAACTAACGAAAGAATCTTATCAATTGCTAAAAGAAACAAATATCAATTTTGTTGGAAATGTAGAAGCTAGAGATATCCTCCAAGGCGATGTAGACATTATTGTATGTGATGGATTTGCTGGCAATATGATTTTAAAGGCCACAGAAGGTGTAGGGCAATTCTTAATGGATGCTTTAAAAGAAACGATTATGAGTTCAACTAGGGCGAAAATTGGTGGACTATTGTTAAAACCTGCTTTGAAGGAATTTAAGAAGAAAATGGATTACACCGAAGTAGGCGGAGCTCCGTTGCTAGGAATAAAAGGTGGAATCATTAAGGCCCACGGAAGTTCTAATGCAAAAGCCATTACTAGTGCAATAAAGCAAGCCATAAAATACCAAGAAGAAAAAATAACAATGAAAATCTCTAATAAAGTAGTTGAAATTAAGGAGTAAATCGTGTAATTTCTATATAGTAGGAGGTGTGAAAGATGGATGTCTTTGAAACAGTAAAAAAAATAATTCTTGATCAAATCGATATTGATGAGTCCTTTATCACATTAGAAGCAGACTTTATTGAAGACTTAGGAGCAGACTCTCTTGATTTAGCAGAAATGGTCATGTCATTTGAAGATGAATTTGATTTAGAAATAGAAGATGAAGAAATTGAGCAAATTAAGACAGTTGGAGACGTAGTAGAGTACTTCAAAAACAGGTAAAAGTCCTATATAGGGCTTTTATTTTCTATAAAAGCACTCAAAGCGGAAGCACGTTCAACCATTGTTAATCAAGGATAAATACGAGAATTCATGCACATAGTATAAATAGAAATATCTTATGAAATGGAGGGGAAATATGAAAGATGACAAAATTGAGATCGTAATAGATTATCATTTTAAAGATCAAAGCATATTGAAGAATGCTCTAACTCACAGTTCTTTTATTAATGATAAGAGTAAGCTGAAAAATAACGAGAGACTTGAGTTTCTTGGAGATGCAGTACTTGAATTAGTTGTCAGTCATTATTTGTATGAAAACTGCAATAATAGAGCAGAAGGTGAAATGACAAAGCTTAGGGCGAAAATCGTTTGTACGGATTCACTTGCCATGGCTGCATCAGATTTTCAATTGGGAAATTATATATATATGGGCAAGGGCGAAGAAAACACAGGAGGTCGGACTCGTAAGTCTATTCTAGCCAATACTTTTGAAGCCATTATTGGAGCGATATTCATTGATGGAGGTTTAGAAGAAGCAAGGAAGTTTATATTATGTAAATTAAAAAATAATATTGATGATTCCGTCAAAGGGAAGTTGGTATTTGATTATAAAACTAAATTGCAAGAGCATATTCAACAAAAAGCAGATAATGATATTGATTATGTAGTAATTAGCGAAGAAGGTCCTGAACACGATAAAATCTTTAATATTCAGCTGCTCTTAAATGGAAAAGTAATCGGTTCGGGAGCAGGAAGCAGTAAAAAAGAGGCAGAGCAACATGCGGCGTATAATGGTCTGATTTTTTTAGGAGAAGTACATGAAAAATAGAACAAAGGTCATATCTATTTTTATTCCTCACGAAGGCTGTCCTCATGACTGTGTTTTCTGCAATCAAAAGAAGATATCTGGTTCAATAAAATCACCTAGTATAGAAGAAATTAGAGATATTATTGAAGCATCTCTTTTGACTATAGATAGAAGTAAATACAGCATTATATTGGCCTTTTACGGAGGGAGTTTCACAGCCATACCCCAAACAAAACAAAAAATGTATCTTGAAATAGCTAGAGAATACAAACATAATAATAAGATTCAATATATACGTCTTTCTACAAGACCTGATTATATGGATGAAAATCAAGTCAATCTTCTTAAAGAGTATAAAGTAGACCATGTAGAACTAGGCATCCAGTCTACAAATCCAGCGGTATTAAATTGCGCTAAGCGCTATTACTCTATGAAAGATATTCAAATAGCTGTAAAAAACCTAATGAGAGTACAAATCGATTACGGTTTTCAGATTATGCCTGGTCTCCCTAAAGATACAAAGGACAAGTTTATTAAGACCTGCATAGATTTACTTCCACTTAAACCGAGTACTCTTCGAATTTACCCTACAGTTGTAATTGAAGGGACAGAAATGAAAGAGATGTTTGATGAGGGATTATATAAACCTTTGTCCTTAGAGGAAGCAGTAGAATGGACCATGATTGGATATATTCTCTTTAAACAAGTAGGAACAGATATCATTCGCATGGGTTTACATGCATCAGAATCACTACTCTATGAAGACAATATGATAGCAGGACCTTTTCACAGCGCTTTTGGCGAAATGGTAGAAAGTAGAATCTACTGGTATATGCTTAAAGAGTTGGTTGAAGAGCATGATTTACAAAACATTCAAATTCATATAAAAGCAAACCCAAAGGATTTCTCTAAAATTAGTGGAAACAAAGGCGAAAATAGAAAGAAATTAGAAAATGAATATAATATAAAATATAAATTTCTAGAAGACCGTAGTTTGATAGAAGATATAATCATTGAGCATGAGGACAAAAGTTATTTCTTAAATAAGAAAGAGTTTTGTGATAAAATGTATAGTTGGATAAAGTGTATAATTTAAAGTATAAGATGTAAGGTTTAAGATTTAAAGTGTAAGGTCGAAAGTTTATTATTATTTGAAATGATAGACATGCTGAGGGAAGTCGAAGTATCTCGCTTATAGAAATAGCTTAAGATATAAATAAAACGAGATCCTTCGACTTTACTTTGTTATTAAGGTGGTAAGGTGGTAAGGTGGTCAGGTGGTCAGGTGGTAAGCAAAATCACAATTCGCCTGTGGGCGAGTAATGGTTTTTCCGTTCAATCGACCAACCGGGAGTAATACCGGATTTGTCTTGCCCGAAGGGTGAGAGAAATCGAATAGTATTGCCCCTGCCAAGGTTGGCGAGGTTTGTAGCGACTAAAAGGAGCTACAAGCCCGCAACCTACGGCATATCAACGAACCAACCTTGAAAGCGCCAAAGGCGCCGAGGAGGTGATATTTTGCATTTAAAGAGATTAGAGATTTTTGGGTTTAAATCTTTTGCGGATAAAACAAATTTAGAATTTAAAAATGGGATTACTGCTATCGTTGGACCAAATGGAAGTGGGAAGAGCAATGTTTCTGATGCTATCAAGTGGGTATTAGGAGAGCAAAAAATAAAAACCCTTCGAGGCAGCAAGATGGAAGATGTGATTTTTTCTGGGACGGAAGCTCGAAAACCTTTAGGTGTTGCAGAGGTGTCTTTAATCATTGACAACCATTCTGGTTCATTTCCAATAGAATATAGTGAAATCAGTGTTACAAGAAGGCTTTATCGATCTGGAGAAAGCGAGTATTATATTAATAAATCTCCTTGTCGCCTAAAAGATGTTCTAGATTTATTTGCTGACACAGGTTTAGGCAAAGAAGGTTATTCTATTATTGGACAAGGTAAGATTGATCATATTGTCTCTAGCAACTCACAGGAACGAAGGCTATTAATTGAGGAAGCAGCTGGAATTGTAAAGTTTAAAAACAGGAAGTTAGAGTCACAGAGAAAACTAGAAAAGACTCAGGATAATCTATATCGCATAGGGGATATTATCCTTGAATTAGAAAAGCAAATTCCTACTTTAAAAAAGCAATCAGAGAAGGCCTTTTTATATCTTGAACTAAGGGAAAAGCTGAAAAGAGTAGAATTAAATCTCTTTGTACATCAAGTGGATGAGTTACAGAGAGTATTAAAAGAGCTAGAGCAGAATGCAAACCACATACAAGAGGAATTATCTAGGAAGAGTGAAGAGATATCCCTTAAAGATAAAGCTTATCAAAAACTCCGAGGCGAAGTAGAATTTATTGATGAAGAGCTTAAAAAAGTCAATGAACAGTACTTTGCCCTAAACGAGGCCCATCAAAAGAACAACACAGATGTTCAAATGTCTACGATAAAAATAGAGAACAATCAAGATAAGATTTCTTCCTTAGAGAGACTAAATAAGGAAACGGAAGAATTAAATCATACTTTGAATCAAAAGATAGAATCTATTAAGCTTAGTATTTCTTCTATTGATGGAGATCTTAAAGAGGAGAAAAATCAGATTCGTTCTTTACAAGAAGAAAAAAGTCAATACGAATTGCGGATAAGATCCCAACAACAGATTTATATAGAGAAAAAGGATTCCATTGACAAAACAGATAAGAAAATTTCTGATACGCTTAGTAAGCTTGCTCTTTTAGAAAATAAAGATCAATATACTTTAGATCACCTAGCAGATTTGCAGAGAAGAGTAGATGAATGCAGTATTTCTATCCAGGAAGCAAGTGTATCTATAGAAGAGGAAAAGAAAAAACAAGATAAACTTTCTGAAGATATAAACTCCTTAAAAAGGCAATACAAGGAGAAAAAAGAGCGCCTTGTTAAAGCTCAAGAGAAATCTCATGCATTATCTTCAGAGTTAAAATTCGATGAAAGCCAATATAATAAGCTTCATTCAAAGTATAATCTTATGAATAGCAATGAGGATTTTTTAGGCTATCAACACAGTGTAAAAAACCTCCTTAGGGAAAAAAAGAAAAACAAGTTTTTGTCAGAGCATCTACACGATGTGGTTGGGAATATTTTAGAAGTCCCTAAAAGATATGCTCTAGCCATTGAAACTTCACTTGGCAGTACAGTTCATCATCTTATTGTTGAAAATGAAAATGCAGCTCATGAATGTATTAAGATATTAAATACAAACAAATGGGGAAGGGCAACCTTTTTACCATTAAATATCGTAAAGGGTCAAGTTCTTAAATTAGAACCTAAAATTGTCTCTCACAAAGGTTTCATTGATTTGGGAAGCAATTTGATTGAGTTCGATAAAAAGTATAATAATATTGTCTATAATCTACTTGGAAAAGTCCTTATTGTAGAAGATATAACTGCAGCGAAAGAAATTAGTAAGCTTACTTTTTACAAGTACAAAATTGTAACCCTTAATGGAGAAATCTTTTTTCCTGGAGGAGCCATTGTAGGTGGAGTCCACAAAAATAAAACCACTAGTATTATACAGCGAAAACAAGAAGTAATGGATTTAGAATTTTCAATGAAAACTTTGCAGGAAAAAATAAAAAGCTGTGAAAAAGAAAATGATGGTCTAAAGGAGTTTGTAGAACAAGGAAATGTAGAAATCGCTTCTTTAGAGAAAAATCTAAATAGATTACATACAGAAGAAAAACTTGTAAAACAAATTTGTGAACAGCTAAATAGTAAAGTATGTAGTGAATTAAAAAATAAATCTTCACTACAAATTAAAATAGATGAAATTCACCATCAGAGAGCAAAGGAAGAAGAAAATATTGAAGATTTAAAAAAAATACTAGCATCTACTCAAATCGAAAAGGAATCTTTAGGAGATGTAAATCAATTTAAGGTAGATGATCAAATACAAGAAACGATTGATAAACTTGATGAAAAGATACTACAAATCAAGCTTTCTATAGCAAAAGCAGAAGAAAGGTACAATTATTATCAAACACAAAGAGAAGATTTTATCCATACTCTTGAGGAAAATACTCACAAAGTATTATTAAATAAAGAGGAAATGGATAAGTTAATACTTGATAACAAAGAGCTAGAAAAGATTATTGAAGAGGCCAATAGGCAAATAAATCAGTTGGAAAAAGCAAAAAGTCAGTTAAGAGAAAGTATGGAATCACATACAGAAGAAAAGAAAAACAAAAATCATCAGATTGACCATTTGCAGGAAAAGATCAAAGAACTAAACAAAGAAAACGTGCTCATTAACGAAAGCTATAATAAGATGGTCAACAAGGTGGAAAATAAAACGGCAGAACTAGAGCAACTTGAAAACAATATTTTTGAAGATTATCAAGTTAATTATGCTATGGCCAAAGAGTACTATTACGAGATTGAAAGCTTAAATGCCGAAATGAAGATTTTAAAGAGTTACAAAACTCAAATAAAAGATTTAGGTTCTGTAAATGTAGATTCAGTAGAACAATATAAGGAAGTCAAAGAGAGATATGAGTTTTTGACCTTACAAAGAGATGATTTGACGAAGGCAAAAGATTCTTTACATGAAATTATCGAGGAAATTACAGTTCATATGGAAGGCCAGTTTGTGGAGCAATTTGAGTTGATTAAGAAAGAGTTTGATTGTACCTTTACGAAACTTTTTAATGGAGGCACGGCAAAGCTTATTTTAGAAGATTCCAATAATATTATGGAAACAGGTATCGACATTGAAGTACAACCCCCAGGCAAAAAATTAAAAAATATAAGTCTTTTGTCAGGAGGAGAAAAATCTCTTACTGCTATTGCATTGTTATTTGCGATTATCAATATTAAACCTACCCCCTTTTGCATACTTGACGAAATCGATGCAGCTCTAGATGACAGCAATGTAGACAGGTTTTCAAAGTATCTTTATAATGTTTCAAAAGAAAATCAGTTTATTACCATTACTCATAGAAAAGGGACTATGGAAATAGCAGATAGATTATATGGAATATCTATGAATAAAGATGGCGTCTCAAAAATTGTCTCTGTCGAGATGAGCCATATATTAGAGAATGAGGTGAATGTATAATGGCAAAGGATGGATTTTTTTCAAAATTAAAAGAAAGTTTAGTAAAGACAAAAAATAATTTTTCAGGTAAGATAGATCAGTTGATTAATTACTCAGGAGTATATGATGATGATTTCTTTGAAGAGCTAGAAGAAATCTTAATATTAGCAGATTTAGGAGTAGAAACGACACAGGAAATTATCAAAAATACGAGAGAAAAAATAGCGAAAGAAAATCTTAAAAGTAAGGACTCTGTAAAGAATGCTATAAAAGAAATTATTGCAGAGATGATTAGCCATGAACAAGATACGAGCTATGAGTACCCTATGGTAATTTTAGTAGTTGGAGTCAATGGAGTAGGAAAGACTACGAGCATTGCTAAATTAGCAAATATCTTTAAAAAAGACGGCAAGAAGGTTTTATTAGCGGCAGGAGATACTTTTAGAGCTGCAGCAGTAGAACAAATTACCATTTGGGCAGAGCGATTAGGTGTAGATTTAATAAAAAATGATAATGGCGCAGACCCTGCAGCAGTAATTTTTGATGCGCTACAAGCAGGAAAAGCTAGGGGCTCTGATGTAGTGATCTGCGATACGGCTGGAAGGCTTCATAATAAAGATAATCTAATGAAGGAATTATCAAAAATTAACCGAGTAATTGAAAATGAAAAAGATTATTTTACTCAATATAATTTCTTAGTATTAGATTCTACTAGTGGAAACAATGCTGTGAATCAAGCGAAGGTATTCCATGAAGCTACGAAACTTGACGGTATTATATTAACGAAATTAGATGGCACATCAAAAGGCGGCATCGTCATCCCAATAAAAGTTCAACTAAACATCCCTATTCGCTATATTGGCGTAGGAGAGCAAATGGATGATCTGCAGGAGTTTGATGCAGGGAGCTTTGTGGAAGCATTGTTTTAAGGTGGTCAGGTGGCCAAATATGCGACCTACTTCGCAGTGAACAATGAATATAGAATAATGGATAATGAACAATTTAAAAGGGTAATAAAAGTCGCATATTTGTACTGTTTAATGTTCAATGTTTATTTTTCATTGTTCATTGAAGGTTTTTCCCGTCCAACCGTTCAACCTTGCATTTACTTATAAATTAGTGCATTCCGCTTTCAGCTAATATTTTTCTTGACAAGTTAAAAGAAAGTATTGTACAATAACACCTGTCAAGTAAAGAGCTTGACAGATGAAGTGTGGTGAGTTTCTTGGAAAAATTTATTGAGATGTCCATATTGTATGACTTTTATGGTGAATTGTTGAGCGAAAAGCAAAGAATAGTTGTGGACTGTTACTATAATGATAACTTTTCCCTAGGGGAAATTGCAGAAAAAGTGAATATCAGCCGTCAAGGAGTGTACGATTCCTTAAAGCGTGCAGAAGAATTGCTTCGAGAATACGATAGTAAATTAAAGCTTATGGAAAAATATAAAGTCAATAAAGAATTGCTAAAGAAGGCTATAGAAAATTTAAAACATTATGACGGGAATAAACCTGATATCCTTGATGAAGTAAAAGAGGATTTAGAACAGTTGCTCAAACAACTTTAATGGAGGATTTTTAAGAGTATGATATTTGATGGTTTAAGTAATAAACTCCAAGATACATTTAAGAAACTCAGAGGAAAAGGAAAGCTTACTGAAAAAGATATAAAGGAAGCTACTAGAGAAATTAAGATTGCCTTACTTGAAGCTGATGTTAATTTTAAAGTCGTAAAAGACTTTATCAAAAAAATTAATGAAAGAGCTGTAGGGGTAGAAGTTTTACAAAGTTTAACTCCAGGCCAGCAAGTTATAAAAATAGTCAATGATGAATTGACTTCTCTTATGGGCAAAGAAAATACAAAATTAGAATTTTCTAAAAAAGGTATTACGCCAATTATGCTTGTAGGATTGCAGGGAGCAGGTAAGACTACTACAGGAGGAAAATTAGCAAATCTATTAAAAGAAAAAGGAAAAAAAGTTTTGCTAGTAGCCTGTGATGTTTATAGACCAGCTGCTATCAAACAACTTCAAGTATTAGGTCAACAAATTAGTGTTGATGTATTTTCTTTAGGAGATAAAGAATCACCTGTTCAAATTGCAAAAAAAGCGATTGAACATGCAGAGCACAATTTATACGATGTAGTCATTGTGGATACAGCAGGTAGACTGCACGTAGATGAACAACTCATGGATGAACTTTACAATATAAAAAATGAAATAGAACCTGTAGAAATCTTATTAAATGTAGATGCTATGACGGGTCAAGATGCAGTAACTGTTGCAGAAAGCTTCAATGAAAAGCTAGACATTACAGGGATTATCATGACGAAGTTAGATGGCGATACACGAGGTGGAGCAGCATTATCTATTACTGCTGTAACAGGTAAACACATAAAATTCGTCGGTATGGGTGAAAAAATCGCTGATTTAGAACCCTTTTATCCAGATCGAATGGCTTCTCGTATACTAGGTATGGGAGATGTGTTGTCATTAATTGAAAAGGCTCAGGCAAACTTTGATGAGCAAAAAGCTTTAGAACTACAAGAGAAAATTCGAAAACAAGAATTTACATTAGTAGATTTTAAAGAGCAAATGCAGCAAATGAAGAGTATGGGATCACTAAGTGATATTCTTCAAATGATGCCTGGTGCTAACACAAAAGCACTACAAGGTTTAGATATGAGTGACAAAGAGCTGGTAAAAACAGAAGCGATTATTGACTCTATGACAGAAGCCGAAAGGTTAAACCCAGATATCATCAATGCCAGCAGAAGAAAAAGGATTGCCCAAGGATCAGGTACTAGAGTACAAGATGTAAATAAACTCTTAAAAGGTTTTGAGCAATCAAGAAAGATGATGAAGCAATTAAGTAGTATGGGTGGCAAAAAAATGAGTAAATTTAAATTACCATTTATGCGATAGCTCAAAGGCTTCATCGTATTATATAAGCCAATAACTAGCGACTAGCGATTAGTAATTAGTAGCTACTTAAGAGGAATAGATGCAAGCTGGTGACGAATGACTTGTGGCTAGCGACTACTTAAAGGAGGTGAACGATACATGGCAGTAAAAATTAGATTAAAGAGAATGGGTGCACATAAAAAACCATTTTATAGAATCGTCGTTGCAGATTCCAGAGCTCCAAGAGACGGAAGATTCATCGAAGAAATTGGTTATTTTAATCCTTTAACGGAACCAGTCCAATTAAAGATTGATTCTGATAAAGCAAAACAATGGTTAGGAAATGGTGCTCAACCATCTGACACAGTAAGAGATTTATTCAAAAAAAATGGCATCATCTAATGAAAGAGGAAGGTGCATCTTTTGAAGGAACTAATTGAAGTTTTGGCAAAATCTTTAGTAGATAATCCACTATCCGTTGTAGTCAACGAAACGGTGGACCAAGATTTAATTGATTTAGAACTTATTGTAGCTCCTGAAGATATGGGCAAAGTTATAGGCAAACAGGGGAGAATAGCTAAGGCTATTCGAACAGTCTTAAAAGCTGCAGCTACAAAAGAAAATAAGCGAGCGACTTTAGAAATTGTCAACAAACCATAAGAAACATGCTTTGCGAGTTTTTCATGGTTACGCGGTAGTCGCCAAATATCTGCAAGCAGTCATTACGCATCCAGAAGACTTCCTCAGCCAAATTGGCAAGCCATATGCCTGAGGAAGTCTATGTCTACTACGACTGAAAGCAGTCGTTTGGCTTATTGCTTCGCGATAATAAAAATAGAGTTAGGCTATGCCTAACTCTATTTTGTAAGTAAAAAAGTGAAAAGCTAAGCAAAATACGGATTGCTTAAGTGTGTCTCTATCAAAAAAGCAGGTGATAATATGAATGAAAAGCTAATCGTAGGAAAAATTGGAGCCCCTCATGGCATAAAAGGCGAAATTAAGGTATTTCCATTGACGGATGATCCTTCAAGATTCGAAGCCCTAAGGAAAGTATATGTAAAATCAAAAGAAGATTATGAAGAATTTGAAATTAGTTCTGTAAAGTATAATGGACCTCATCTTATCCTTAAACTAGAAGAAATTAACGATCGAAATGACGCTGATAGATTAAAGAATAAGTATTTAGAGATTTCTAGAGAAGATGGCATTTCTCTTGAAGAAGATGAGTATTATATTGTAGATTTGATTGGATTAGAGGTCTATGAAGACGGTGTAAAGCTAGGTGTATTAAAAGATGTTATAAGCACTGGTGGAACAGATCTTTATGAAATTCAGACAGAAGAAAAAATCATGCTCGTTCCAGCAGTATCACAATATATTTTAAAAATAGATATGGACAATCGTAGAATAGAAGCAAGTATTCCTGAAGGGCTAAAAGAACTATGAAATTTTTCGTGCTGACATTATTTCCTGAGATGTTTGATAGCTTTTTAAACACCAGTATTTTAAAAAAGAGCATTGACAAAGGCCTCGTTGAAATAGAGCTTATCAATATTCGAGATTTTACTCAAGATAAGCACAACAAGACCGACGACTATCCCTTTGGAGGAGGACCTGGCATGGTCATGACTCCACAACCGTTAGCGAGCTCCATTGAGTATGCGAAAGAAAGATCCAATAATGGAAAAGTCATCTATTTTTCGCCTCATGGTGCAGTACTGAGGCAGAGCATGGTATCTAACTTGGCAAAAGAACAAGATATAATCCTTTTATGTGGTCATTATGAGGGAATTGACTATCGTATTGTCGAAAAATACATTGATTTACAAATCTCTATTGGAGATTATATTGTAACTGGTGGCGAATTGCCTGCTATGGTTTTTATCGACAGCGTTTCTAGATATGTAGAGGGAGTATTAGGAAATGAAGAAAGTGCTGTAGAAGAATCTTTCACCAAGCCTTTACTAGAACATCCACAGTATACTAGACCTAGAGTATTTGAAGATATGGAGGTACCTGAAGTTCTTCTTTCAGGCAATCATGAGAAAATCAAACAATGGAGATTAAGCAAATCCGAAGAAATCACTCAAAATAATAGACCGGATTTATATGAATTGTTTAAAAAAGACCAATAATTCCAGCGTATATTTTGTGAATAATTTAAATAAAAATCCATTGAAAACTATATAGCCTTATGCTATAATTAATCTGTTATCCTGGGCGGTCCGCTATCGAGAATATGATAAGAACGTCTAAGAAAGAAAGGAAGAAAACAAATGAATATCATCGATGTAATTGAAAAAGAACAAATTAAAAACGATATCCCACAATTTAATGTTGGAGATACAGTAAAGGTTCACGCAAAAGTAGTAGAAGGAAAAAGAGAAAGAATTCAAATTTTTGAAGGTGTCGTTTTAAAGAAACAAAACGGTGGCATAAACGAGACTTTTACAGTAAGAAAAATTTCTTATGGTGTTGGTGTAGAGAGAACATTCCCACTACATTCACCAAGAATCGATAAAATCGAAGTAACAAGAAAAGGTAAAGTAAGAAGAGCAAAATTATTCTACTTAAGAGACCGAGTAGGTAAAGCTGCAAAAGTTAAAGAAAGAATATAGGACTGTCTATCAGTCCTTTCTTTGTATTTAAATATGGTTGGACGGAAAAACTTAAAAGTAAAAAGCTGAAAGCGGAACTTTTAAGTTGGAATATTAGTATGTTAGATAGTTCGAAAAAGTAGTTAGTTGGTTTGCAAAGCAATACTTGCCTTCGGGTGAGATAAAAACCCTAGAGCAGTAATCCTAGTCATTTTGAGCGTAGCGAAGAATCTTAGGATCGACCGCGTCAAGCTTTTACTTAGAACTTGCAACATAAAACTTAGAACTAAAGTGCCAAAGGCACTTTCATAGGGGTGATTTGCTTGGAAAGCAAAAAAGAGAAGAGTGAAATTAGAGAGTGGTTGGAGTCTGCGGCTATTGCTGTGGTCTTGGCTTTGATCATCAAATTCTTTTTATTTGAGTTTGTATTAGTTGATGGAGCCTCAATGTTTCCAACTCTTCACGACGGTGATCGCTTAATTGTCAATAAATTGGAGTACCGTCTTAATAATCCACAATTTCAAGATATTATTATATTAGAGTACAATACAGAGAGCACACATATAGAATTTGTAAAGAGAATAATTGGTATGCCTGGAGATACTGTAGCAATTAGGGATTCCATCGTCTATATAAATGGCACACCACTAGAAGAAGATTATATTAATACAGAAGCCTATCCAGACTATCCAGAAGTAATAGTACCAGAAGGATCTTATTTTGTATTAGGAGATAATAGAAATCATAGTAAGGATAGTCGATATGAGGATGTAGGCTTTGTAGAGGAAGATGAAATCGTAGGAAAAGTTGTGTATAGAGTATATCCCTTTGATGATTTTGGAAAGATAAAATAGCGGAATGCTGAATGCTGAAAGTGGAACAGTACAAAGATATAACTATTCACTTAGCTTTTATATATAACTGTTCAGTGTTCCAAATTCATTGTTCACTGCGACGTAAGTCGCTCAGCTTCTGGTCTAGTAATTCTTGAACGCAGCGAAGAATCTTAGGACCACAGGGTCATGCTTTTACTTAGAGCTTACAACATAGAACTTAGAACTAAAGCGCCGTAGGCACTTTATTAAAGAGGTGTAGTACAATGGAAATTCAATGGTATCCAGGTCATATGGCCAAAACCAAGAAAAAAATACAAGAAGAGCTAAAGCTCATCGACGTAGTAATAGAACTATTAGATGCGAGAATACCTATTAGCAGCAAGAATCCAGAGGTAGACAGTATTATTCAAAATAAACGTAAAATTATTTTATTAAATAAAAGTGATTTATCAGACCCAGAAGTAAACAAGCTATGGGCAGATTATTATATAGAGAATAAACAGGATTTTATTTTTACTAATTCTATTACAGGCAAAGGGGTAAGAGAATTAATCAGTGCAATGGAAAGCAAAATGGCTCATGTTTTAGAACGAGATGCCAAAAAAGGCAGAATGAACAGACAAATAAAATGTATGATCTTAGGAATTCCTAATGTAGGCAAATCTACTCTCATTAATAAAATGGCTGGTCGATCTTCTGCTAAAACAGGTAATATTCCTGGTGTGACAAGAGCTAATCAATGGATTAGGGTAAGCAACAAAATACTTCTCTTAGATACTCCGGGGATACTGTGGCCAAAATTTGAAGATACAGAAACTGGTTTAAAACTAGCATGGATAGGATCTATAAAAGATACTATATACGATAGGGAAGGCGCCACACTTCGTTTAATCTCTTTTTTAAGAGAATATTATCCTCAAAACTTGATAGAACGCTACAATATTGAAATAGATTCTGATGATGAGGATATCACCGTTTATGAAAAGATTGCTCAGAAACGAGGCTTTATTCAAAAGGGCAATAATATCGATTACGCAAGAACAGCAGAAATGCTTTTAGATGAGTTGAGAAAGACAAAGATAGGAAAAATTAGTTTTGAACGACCTTAAAGCGCCCTCAATGGGCGCTTTCGTTGTAAGTTCTATGTTATTATAGTAGAAAGTGGAATGTGGAAATAGGATATTTTAATAGAGACGATTCAATGGTTTTACTACTAAATTACGTAGAGAGTTCCGGATTCCACTTTCGACTTTCAGTGATTAATCAAAAGGAGCTAATTCATGAACACAAAAGAAATGAGCATATCTCAAATAAAATCGGAAATTACTAAAGTAAACATCGAAGATTATCCAGAGTACATACTTCTTCTCAAAAGAGATGAGAGGGCTGGTGTTCAGCAAATAGCTATATCTTTAGAAAAGAAATACCAGTCTTATATCAAAGAAAGTATCAGAATTGATCAAATGAAGCAATTTGAAGATAAGTTATATGCGCAAGGTTATGAGTACATTGCGGGTATTGATGAAGTTGGCAGGGGACCTTTAGCTGGACCTGTTGTAAGTTGTGCCGTCGTACTTCCCCAAGATTCACATCTATTATACATTAATGATTCTAAAAAATTATCCATTGCTAAAAGAGAAGCTCTTCATGAGCAAATAAAACGAGAAGCTATTTCTATAGGCGTTGGAATCGTCGATAAGGATATGATTGATGAAGTCAATATTTATGAAGCAACAAAACAGAGCATGAAAGACGCCATCGACAATTCTCAGTTGACTCCTCAAATCGTATTAATCGATGCAATGCATATAGATGGACTTCATATACCTCAAAAGTCTATTATTAAAGGTGATGAAAAATGTTATTCCATTGCTGCAGCTAGTATTGTAGCAAAAGTGACCCGAGATAAAATGATGGATACGTATGACGAGATGTATCCAGAGTATCACTTCAAATCCAACAAAGGCTACGGCACCCAAGAACATATAGACGCCATTCACAAATACGGCACCTGCCCAATTCATAGAATGTCTTTTTTGAATAATATACTAAAAAATGTTTAGATGAGATGATATTTGAGTAAGTAATAAATAATTTGAGCGGAAAGTAGAAAGCTGAAAGCGGAAATAGAACCGAAAAATCGACCCATAAGGAATGCATTAATGCTAGAGACTAAAGACTAGCACTAAGTATCTACTTGAGCGCAAAGCGCTCTATGGGGGGATTTTATGAGTAAAAAACAA
The DNA here is from genome assembly GCF_003317055.1 of Alkalibaculum bacchi. Lineage (NCBI taxonomy): Bacteria > Bacillati > Bacillota > Clostridia > Eubacteriales > Eubacteriaceae > Alkalibaculum > Alkalibaculum bacchi. The sequence continues at coordinate 26,588 of NZ_QNRX01000003.1, read as the reverse complement.
AATGTTGTAAAAGGAAGATTTGGAGAAGAAACGAGTGTAGAGTATTTAAAGAGAAAGAGGTATAAAATGTTAGACATCAATTTTCGTTGCAAAATAGGGGAGATTGATATTGTAGCAAAGGACAAATCTACTATCGTATTTGTAGAGGTAAAATCCCGCCAAAGCAATCAGTATGGCTACCCTAGTGAGGCTGTGAACTATCACAAGCAACGTAAAATCTCTAAAGTAGCTCTTTATTATCTGCAAAGCAAAAAATTATTTGATTATGACTACAATATTCGCTTTGACGTAATCGAGATTTTAGATTATCTTGAAGATGTTAAGATCAATCATATTGTAAATGCATTTGAACTAACCTTGTAAAGCTAGTCTTTAGTCCTTAGTTGTCCCTAGCACATGGCTATCCTACGGATAGCATTAAAAGCCACCAGTTTGGTGGCTTTGCTCCATTTTTTACTAATCATTGCGATTTCTGATAGCAAGGTGACCCGAAAGGAATACCTTAATACTAGTGACTAATTGCTAGGGACTATCTTTTATTTATTTTATCGATTTCTGCACTGACAGCATCATAAAGGCCTGGGTATATACTTTCTGGTCCACCCATAACCATAGAAGGGATATAGTATAATGTACCAGATGATGTACAAGCTCTTTTTACATGTTCTGCTACTTCTTCTACAGTCCAATCGGCTTTGTCTAATTGACCATTATCTAAATCACCCATAAAGCTGATTTTTCCGCCGTATTTTTTTACGAGCTCTGGAACATTATTTGTAGTCATGCAACCTTGCCAGATATCAATGCCCATATCAATCATAGAAGGCACTAATGTGGCAGCATAACAATCTGCATGATGGACTACTACTTCAACGCCATTTTCTTTCCAATAACCGTAGATTTTCTTATAAGCAGGGGCTATGAACTCTGCAAACATTTCAGGTGATAAGAATGTGGATTTTTGAGTACCCCAGTCATCATGGTGGAATAGTGCATCTGGTTTAATGTGCTTGATCGTTTCCTTTGCGTAAGCTAGTTCATATTGCGTAATGAAGTCAATTAATTCTTTCATAGCTTCAGGTTCTTCATAGAAGGACATCAATGCATTTTCCATACCCATTAGATAGTGCAATCTTTCAAAAACACCACCGAAATATGTTGCAGTAACAAATTTTTCGTTGCGATCAACGCTATTGGCATGTTCAATGGCTGCCGTCCAAGCTTCGTCTGGATAGTCAACTGAAGGCATTTTAATGATTTCTTTCCATTGTGTTATATCCTCTAAGACAGTATATTCATCTCCATGTACAGGAAATGGACCAGGTTGACCTTCATTCCATCTAATAGTAACACCCCATATATCTTTTCCTTCTTTACCAGGTGTCGTAGGAGCTCCCATTAGAGGAATTTCTACAATGAGTTCCATAAATTCGTATTGATTGACGAAGCGGTCTGGATTTCCACCCTTAATCGTTTCCAATAAATTTTGTTTTGCTGTTAACATATGATCTCCTCCTTAAATATATAATTGCATGATAGAGAGCTGTAATATACAGCTGTAGTACGGCAGTGTTATATGCAATGATGTATTTATAATACCGATACATTAATGAATATAGTAAATAGATTATGAAATATAATTTAAGTATAATTATATTTTAACATCGATTTATTACATTGGTCAAGTGAAATCATATATAAGTTTATAATATTTATTAAAAATAAAATAATGATAAAAATATCGAATTAATATATGTGAGATAAAGGAATGTGCAATGAATTTGGCCAAGTGATATAAATACTAAAAAGCCCGCCGCTTTAGAATATCAGCGAAAGGCTTTTAGAAAGGAGGGACTATTAAGCGTATTGTAAGATTCGTTTTACAATTTCTTTTCGTTTTTCATTTACTGCATTAAAATCCATTGCTGGAATATAGAAAGACTCTAATTTATCGTGGGCAAGTTTAGCCTCATTAACATATTCTATTGATTTTACTATGAGCTCATCAATCATTTTTTTATCATATTCTATTTCTTTTTTATACTTCTGAAGAATTTTAGAATCTACTAATGCATCCAAGTCAATTACGCAGCTAGATTGATCAATGAATTTTACTTTTGTAGTTAATGCAATATTTAATTCAGGTATAATCAAATCTTCGATAATATTTGGAGCTAAAGGGGTATGGTAGGCTTCTACATCATACCCTAGTAAAGTGGCTTTTTTTCCCAAACCTTCTAGTAGCGTATCCCAGCCTGTTCCCCAATTTCCTTTTATATAAGTGATATCATCAATACCATCAAAAACAGTCTCTTGATAATCGATAAATCCTTTAGGAGCGATAGAACTGCCGAATAAATGTCTTGTAAAACCAATTCGGTTCTTTTTATCTACATGTTCAAAAATATTTTTTTGCATACTATCACATAACTGGTAAAACCGATAAGTATCCATACCATCTTCATAGATATCTCTTATATCTTCAATAAATGGTACTATTGCGTTCAAGTACTTGTATGCTCTTCGAAAGCATTTGGTAGTTTCATGATTTATCGCCATAGATTCTGTCTTATGCTTTACTAAATAATCTTCATCTAAATAATCTCCTAAATTGACAATTTCATCTACAGCACCTGGATTATTTGGGTCAATCATATGTGGAGCCGTACCATCTACAATGCCAATATCTAGCTCTTTAATCACTAAAGCGTCTAAAGAATCATTAGAAGAAGAACAGTAGTGTTCTTCTATGGTAAAACCTTTTTTAAGCATTTCATTTCCAATTTTTTTCATAAAAGATGATTTTCCAACTCCTGGTCCACCTTTGAGTATAAAAAAACGATTCGCATCTGGTCTTATTATGTAATCAAAATAAGAAAAAAAACCTTGTGTAGTATTTCCACCTGGAAATAATTTTTTGCATTTATTGTTTTTCATACTAAGCCTCCTATTTTAAATAAACATCATCTTAATAATCATAATATTAGTATTTCCCAAAATGTGTGTTTGAACTTATGAAATAATAAGTAGAAAACTTTTATTTAATAAAAAAAGTTCTGTTTTTTAGTGAGGTTCAATTTTAACGCAACGAATCGCAAGATACAAATATAGAAAGTAGGTTAGTTGGTTTGTTGGCTAGGAAAATCTAAAAATTATATATTTGCTAAAAATGTAGACTAGCACTACATTACAGTGATCATTAGTGACCTAAAAGGTTTTACTTAGAACATAGAACTTAGAACTAATGCGCATACTGTTTTAGTAAATTCAAATACTATTTAGTATAATCACAATAGGAGGTATAAAATTATGGCAGAACATAATAAGAAAAAAGGAAACAAAAAACATAATAAGAAAGATGGTAAATTTCGTTCAAAAAATGTAAAGCATGATCCTCAGGCAGAAAGTGCTCGAGCAGTATTTGGTATGAAAGATGACAACCCACAATTAAAACAAAGATGACAGATTCAATGAATTTTTTCGAAGAAATAGAAGAGCATTTACTAAATGATTCTAAACCATCCGAGTATCTGAATTCAATTAAAGATAATCCAGAGTTTAAAAAGCATCCTTTTGATTATCTTAATAAATTAATTCAAACAGAGCAATCACCTAAATACCATCCAGAAGGAAGTGTTTGGAATCATACTATGTTAGTGATAGATGGAGCAGCTAAAGTAAAAAACAAAAGCAAAAATAAAAGAGCTTTCATGTGGGCAGCCCTCCTTCATGATATCGGAAAGCCAAGTACTACTCGAAAGAGAAAAGGTAAAATCACCTCTTATGATCACGATAAAGTAGGGTCAGAGTTAGCTGAGGAATTTCTATTAGAAGTAGGGCAAGATGAGGAGTTCATCAAAGAGGTAACGGCTTTGGTTCGCTACCATATGCAGATACTCTTCGTACTAAACAATTTACCCTTTGCGGATATTTCATCAATGAAAGACCATGTAGACATAAATGAAATAGCTCTTTTAGGCTACTGTGATCGAATGGGTAGACTTAATGCGGATTCGTCAAAGGAACAAAAGAATATTGAGGAGTTTATTAGAAAAGTGACGATGTAAAAGTCGTTGCTTTTTTGCTGAATGCGGAAAGCTGAAAGCGGAAAAGGGTGGGATGGTTTTTCAGTCGTACGAAGGTTGTTGATTTCTAAGTTGTTTTAGTAGCTACAAGTTTAACTGTCTCTTAAAAGGATTATATCTATTTGAAAAGTAAAAACCATATTCGCTATGGGCGAATTTAATTTCAGCTTTCCACCTTCTGCTTTTAGCTTACTATATTCTATTAACAATTAAAATTAGAGCGAATGCCTTCTATTCACAGTAATCTTCTCATGGAATATACTAATAGAGTAAAGATCTGTTAGGAGGTATTCTTTATGAGTATAGAATCCGTTATAAAACCGAAAATAATATACGAGGCAAAGGCTCTGCCTTATGAATATGATGAATTAGTACCAATTATAACAAAAAGCATGCTAAAAAAGTTTTATTCTGATTATGAAAAATGTGTAAAACATTTAAATGATTCTCAATATACTCTTGCCCAAACGAAAGAAAATTTACAAAACTACCAATTCTTTGATTATTGGGAAGAGGAGATTACAAAAGGAGAATTTCTCCTTTCTTTATATGAAGTTTACTGGTCAATCATGTCTCCATTAGGTTTAGGGGGATATCCGGGAACAAAAACAATCAAACTAATAAAAAAATCATTAGCACATTTTAACCAGTTCAAGGAGCACTTGATCAATGCAGCAGATACTCTTTCTGGATCAGGTTGGAGTGTACTTATGTATTTGCCACAAGTAGGGCAATTAAAGGTTTTTCAAGTAGAAGAGGGAAAATGTTTAGACAACTCCATTATTCCCATTCTATCGTGTTATGTACAGGATGAGGCTGAGTACCCTAATTTATTATATGGAAGACGAGAATATTTAGAAAACTGGTGGAATCTTATTAATTGGTTTGAAGTAGAGAAAAAGATCATTGAATCAATAAAGAAACCTTAAAAAGTATTTATAATTTCTTAAGTAAAATTGCGGATAAGTAAGATAATATTTTTTGTGATTTGTCATAGAGTATTATATAATAAAGTGAAACTTTATTCCGTAAGGTTTTTGTATACCTTACGGAATAGTAATGAAAGGATTATATAATATAAAGGAGACAGATTATGGAATTTATTGAAATCCTAAAAGCCATTATTTTAGGTGTGATTGAAGGCATAACAGAGTGGCTTCCCATTAGTAGCACAGGTCATATGATACTTGCAGATGAATTTATTCAATTAAATATGTCAGCAGAGTTTAAAGAGATGTTTTTTGTAGTTGTTCAATTAGGAGCTATTCTAGCTGTAGTGTTATTGTATTTTAATAAACTAAATCCCTTCTCTTCAAAGAAAACAGCAAGAGAAAAAAATGAAACGTGGACATTATGGTTTAAAGTTGTAGTAGCTTGTTTACCGGCAGCTGTTATTGGTTTGTTGTTTGATGATCTAATCGATGAATTGTTTTATAATTACCAAACAGTGTCTATTACATTGATCGTTTACGGTATATGGTTTATATTAATCGAAAACAAAAATAAGAAAAACTACTACAAACCTGCAATCAACGATTTTTCACAACTTACATACGCTACAGCTTTTAAAATTGGACTGTTTCAATTGTTATCTTTGATTCCAGGAACCTCTAGATCAGGAGCTACGATCATAGGTGGAATGTTAGTAGGAACATCAAGATTTGTAGCTACAGAATTTACCTTTTTCTTGGCCATTCCAGTGATGTTTGGAGCAAGTCTTTTAAAGCTACGTAAGTTCGGATTGGTATTTACAAGCGCAGAGCTAATCATCTTACTGACGGGAACCTTCATATCTTTTCTAGTTTCCATTATAGCGATTAAATTCTTAATAGGCTATATTAAGAGAAATGACTTTAAAGCTTTTGGGTATTATCGAATTGTATTGGGGATTGTGGTTATATTGTATTTTAGTTTGTTGGCGTAATTGGGTTGGTTCGTTGGGCGGTTGGTCGGTTGGACGGGAAAAACCTCAAAAGCTGAATGCTGATAGCGGAAAGGAAAACCGTCTCCCCTTTAGGCGACGATGGTTTTCCTTACCACCTTACCACCTACCTAGCCTTATTCCCACACCGTGGACAGTAATCAAAGGAAGCGTCAATCATATTTCCACAATGAGGGCAACTATTTCTAGTTTGTCCTCTATTATTATCCTCGTAGTGTAATTCATCTGAGTCTACAAAACCATCTGTTCCATCTTCTAGCCTTTTTCCCTTCTCTTTTGATATAGAAAAGACGCTATGGCAACATCTGCTGACTAAAAAATATTTTACTCCCCAACGAAACAAGGGGATAAAAAAGAAATGAAAGTAATTGTATTGTTTTATAAACTTATACATTCCTAGTCTCCCACAATATTTGCAGGTAATATTGTGTATATCTTTAATTTCTTTTGCCTTTGTATCTACTCCCATAATTCCTATAAAAAACATACTTGACCCTTCTTTACTTAAAATGTATACCTTTATTATACCTTATGTGGAAATTCCTGCAATAAAGAGAAACTCAATTCTAAAATCTATAAACGAATTTCAAGCATCTAGCATCCTACTTTTCAAAAGTGATATAGTGATACTAAGAGTAAGTAAAGGAGGAAGGGTCTTGAATAGTGGGAATACATATATATCGGAAAATTACTTGCAAAACATTCTCAATGAGATGAAAGCCGTTGTGGAACAAGACTTGATTTACATGAATACAGATGGGGTCATTATTGCTTCTACAGACAAGTCCCGAAAAGGTCAAGTTCACCGTGGAGGTAAAAAGGTTGCAAAAACGGGGTCTGACTTAATTATTTATAGTGACAATGAATATGAAGGAGCCAAAAAAGGCATTAATATGCCTGTAAAATTAAATAACATCATCGTTGGCGTCATTGGCATTACTGGAAATAGCGACGAAGTCATGAAATACGTGAAGATTATCAAGCGTTTGACAGAGATTCTCATCAAAGAGGGTTACAATAAAGATGTAGAAGACAACGAAATTGAAAGAGATAAATTGATTATGGATGCTCTTCTTTATTCAGAAAGGCAAATAGATAAGAGACAAATTGTTCGCTATGAAAGCTTATATGGAATTAAAAATAAAATTTCTCGCACTGTCATAGCCTCTACTATAGTTGGACACGAAATCAAGAGATTTCATAATAAAGATAAAGTTCTTAGGATTTTTCGATCTGTCATGAAAAATACCAACTGTATAATTTCTTTATCAGGTAACAATATCGTTACGATTATAGACTATAGCTCTAGAGAACACTGTAATGAAATGATTGGTCGCATTAGCAAAGCTGTAAATAAAAAGCTTAACCTCAATATGAGATACGCTATAGGAGATGTCCAGACGGAGCTGAATGCCCTTCGAAATTCCTATTTAAAAGCCATAAGCGCTTTAAAGTGGTCACTACTTATTTCAAAAGAGAAGATTACCTATTACGAAGATTTTGACCTTGAAATTATCTTAAATAATATTTCGCCTAATACTGTAGGAGAATATGTAGGTAAGGTCCTTAATGGTTTAAAGAGGGAAGAATATACAGAGTACTCAATAATTATACGGCTTTATGAAAAACACAATGGATCCATTAAAAAGATATCAGAAGAACTTTATATTCATAAAAATACGCTTCAATACAAAATTAACAAACTATACGAAATAACGGGTTATGATATGAGGAAACTTAGAGACTTTGCAATTTTGAGCATTGCTTTTCAACTAAAGAAGATGGTTTAAAAGGATATTATTTATGTTACGCGTAACAAAATTTTGAAAAAGATAAATGGTCTATAGGCCATTTATCTTTTTTTTATAAACATATAAAATGAGCTTATAAAATGTATATTAATGAAAAAATACAAACTTAGCGCTAGTTTTATTTTTCTCAAAATTTATTAAACGTTTCCATAGAGATTGTATAAACGCAATGAATGAATAAAGGGGAGGGCAAAGATGGATATTACAGTGTGTATTAAACAAGTGCCAAGTACTTCAGAAGTAGAAATTGATCAAGAGACAGGAAATTTAAAGCGAGATGGTGTAGACGCTAAAATTAATCCTTATGATTTATTTGCCATAGAGGGAGCTGTTCAGATTAAAGAACAGACAGGTGCTACAATAAATGTTGTGACTATGGGACCAAATCAAGCTGCAGATATTTTACATGAGGCCTTCACATTAGGTGCTGATCATGGATATTTAATAACGGACAGAAAATGCGCTGGAGCAGATGTACTGGCTACGGCAAAAGCTTTGTCAGAAGGAATAAAGAAAATTGGAAAGGCAGATTTGATCATCTGTGGAAAACAAACTACAGACGGGGATACAGCTCAAGTAGGTGCTGAAATTGCTGAATTATTAGATATTCCTCATGCCAACAATATATTGGCAATCAAGGAAATAAAAAAAGAATCTTTGGTAGTAGATGTAGACATGCCTACTATGATTCAAACCATTGAAATAAAGTTACCTTGCCTCATTTCAGTAGATAAAGACTTAAATCAACCGAGATTACCTTCTTATAAGGTCAAAAAAGCTACAAAGAATAAAGAGATTACGGCCTATGGCGTTTGCGATTTTGAAGATTCAAATGAAATGCACTACGGCATGAATGGTTCCGCTACCCAAGTCATTCGTATATTCCCACCAACTTCAAACAGTAATACGGAAAGCTGGGAAGGAACTTCCGATGAGCTGGCAACAAAAATTGCAGACAAAATTGTAGAGTTAAAAATATTGTAGGAGGGGTATCATGGCAAAAATAGAGATTGTTCAAAAAAGCGAGATTAGTGCCCAAGAGGGAGCAGCAATTCAAGAGATTTGTCCTTTTGGCGCTATAGAATACATTGATGGAAAATTAGATATTAGCGCAGGATGTAAAATGTGCAAAATTTGTACAAAGGAAAAGCCAGAATATTTTACATATGTAGAAGATGAAGAACGAGAAGAAATCGATAAGTCTCTTTGGAATGGAGTTGTAGTCTATGTAGAGCATACATATGGCAAAATACATCCAGTTACTTTTGAACTCTTGGGGAAAGCACGGGAATTAGCAGAAGAGATTAACCATGAAGTAATATGCTTATTTGCAGGTTACAATATTGCCGATAAGGGAGGAGAATTAATTCAATTTGGTGCGGATAGAGTATATATTTACGATGAAAAAGAGTTAGAAGACTATAGAGTAGAACCTTATGCAGCAGTTTTTGAAGACTTTATTAAGCATCAAAAGCCTTCTGTAGTCCTAGTAGGTGGTACAACAGTAGGTAGAAGTTTAGCTCCTAGAGTAGCAGCTAGGTTTAGAACAGGCCTAACTGCAGACTGTACTAGCTTAAGCATCGATGAAAATACGGACTTAGCTCAGATTAGGCCAGCATTTGGTGGAAATATTATGGCTCATATAAAAACTCGAGATAAAAGACCACAATTTGCGACAGTTCGCTATAAGATCTTCTCTGCTATGGAGAAAGACGAGAGAAGAGCAGGCACTATTGAAATTTGTTCTATTTCTAAAGAGTTATTAAAATCTGGAATTACTGTATTAGAAAGCAAAGAAAAACCAAAAGCAAAATACATAGAAGACGCAGAAGTATTAGTCGTAGCAGGTAAAGGCATTCAAAAAGAAGAAGACCTTGCAATAATTTATGAGCTAGCAGATCAATTAGGGGCTATGGTAGCAAGTACTAGACCATTAATAGAAGCTGGCTGGACCGATCCAAAAGTGCAAATTGGTCTTTCAGGTAGAACAGTAAAACCAAAATTAATTATTACTTGTGGTGTCAGCGGTTCTGTTCAATTTATAGCAGGAATGAAGAATTCAGAGCAAATCATTGCTATAAACACCGATCCTAATGCACCAATCTTCAATATAGCTAATTATTCTGTTGTTGGGGATATTTATGAAGTCATACCAAAATTACTAGAAAAATTGAAATTAGAAAAAAGGGAAAAAATAGAAGTATTTGTATAAGTAAAGAATTTTAAAGCTTAGAGTTTGTTCGGAATAAGAAATAGAGGAGGTAAAAGATGACAACGGCAACTATGCAATATGAGGCGATTGATCAAAATGATGTGAATTATTTACTATCTATAGTTGGAGAAGAAGGATTATTTGTTGGAGAAAACAATATACATGATGACTATAGTGGAGATGAATTAGCTGGAATTGAAAGATATCCAGAGGTGTTAGTGTATCCCAAAAACACACAAGAAATAAGCAAGATACTAAAATATGCTAACGAAAACAGGATTCCAGTTACAAGTAGAGGACAAGGAACAGGCCTAGTAGGTGGTTCTGTAGCCCTTTATGGTGGAATTATGCTCAGTACAGAAAAGATGAATAATATATTAGAGCTGGATGAAGAGAATCTTACAGTAACTGTAGAGCCAGGGGTACTCCTTATGGATCTTACTGCCTTTGTAGAATCTCACGACTTATTTTATCCTCCAGATCCTGGTGAGAAAAGCGCCTCTATAGGTGGAAATGTATCTACTAATGCAGGAGGTATGAGAGCGGTAAAATACGGTGTAACTAGGGACTTTGTAAGGGGTATAGAGTTTGTTATGCCAGACGGCACAGTTATGAACTTTGGTGGTAAAATCGTTAAAAATAGTTCAGGATACAGTTTAAAAGACTTTGTAGTAGGTTCAGAAGGAACCCTTGGGGTAATCAGCAAATTGATTTTAAAATTATTGCCTTTGCCAAAGCATAAATTGAGCTTACTAGTTCCTTTTAAAGACCTTTCTTCCGCTATTAAAACGGTGCCAGAAATAATAAAGTCAAAGAGCATCCCTACAGCGATTGAGTTTATGCAGGGAAAGGTTATTTTAGCATCGGAAGAATTTTTAGGAAAGAAATTCCCGGATAATTCCTCTGATGCATATCTCTTGCTTCAGTTTGACGGCAATTCTAAAGAAGAAATTGAGATGAACTATGAAAAAGTAGCTGATATCTGTTTAGAATGCGGCGCATTAGATGTGCTTATTTCAGATACAGACGAAAGACATGATTCCTTATGGACTGCTAGAGGTGCGTTTTTAGAGGCCATTAAAGCTTCTACTACTCAAATGGATGAATGTGACGTAGTTGTACCTCGAAATAAAGTAGCGGACTTTATTATCTTTACAGATCAATGCCAAAAAGAATGTGATATTCGAATAAGCAGTTTTGGCCATGCTGGAGACGGAAACCTTCATGTATATCTATTAAGAGACGAGATGGACGAGGAAACTTGGAATAAAAAAGCTGCCGCTGTATTCGAAAGAATGTATCAAAAAGCGTTTGAAATGGGTGGAGCTGTATCAGGAGAACACGGTATAGGCTTTGCAAAATTACCATATCTTGAAGAAGAATTTGGCGAAAAGGGAATGGAACTATTTAGACGAATTAAGTTAGCCTTTGACCCAAATGAGATCATGAATCCTGGAAAGCTCGGTTCTAATTACAGAGTGAGTTTATACTAAATAAAAGCGATCAGCCACCGGCTTAGGGTATTTCTTTCGGGTCCTTTATTGTTACTGAAGGTAGCTTGTTTACTGGTAGCTGAAGGTTGGCGGCTGATGGCTATTTTAAAAAGGAGGATTATTATGTGGCAACCAATTGACGATCCACTATCTAATGGCTTTTTATCGACAATTTTAGCATTATTGCCAATTTTATGTGTTTTAGTTTGTTTAGCAATTTTAAAGATAAAAGCTTATAAGGCGACTATTTTATCCATGGCTATTGCCTTTGTACTCAGTGTGACTGTTTGGAATATGCCTGTAAATTTTGCGCGTCAGGCTGTAGTAGAAGGGGTAATTACTGCTATGTGGCCAATTATATGGGTCATTATTGCAGCCATTTTTACCTATAATATTACAGTAAAAACAGGGGCTATGGGAACGATTAACAAGACTCTTTCCAACATATCTCCTGACCAAAGAATCCAAGTATTAATATTAGCTTTTGCTTTTGGTGGCTTTTTAGAGGCATCTGCAGGCTTTGGTACTGCTGTTGCTATACCAGCTAGCTTACTTGCAGGTATGGGATTTAATCCGGTCTTTGCAGCAGTGATTTGCCTTATAGCCAATACTGTACCAGTAGCTTTTGGAGGAATAGGAATTCCAGTTATTACCCTTGCAGAGGTAACCGGACTGTCTTTAGAACAATTATCTGCTTATACGGCGTTTCAATTATTTTTCTTTATAATCGTTTTACCATTTGTCTTAGTTCTCGTCTTGACAAAATCCTTTAAGACATTAAAAGACGTCTTTGGGGTGTGCTTGATCAGTGGGCTTATCTTTGCTGTTCTTCAGACTTTAGTAGCTATTTATGTGGGACCAGAATTAGCAGCTATAGTAGGTTCTTTAGGATCCTTACTAGCCATCATTTTATATGTGCGAGTTTTTCCTGTTAAAAATGTTTGGCGTTTTCCAGATGAACGAGAAATTGCTGCAGGTGTAAGCGAAGCAGAAGTCATTACTGGTAAGCAACAACTTAAATCTTGGGCACCATATATTGCGCTCTTCGTCTTAATCATGTCTGTCAATTTAATACCTGCCTTAAAACCATTACATAATATAGCTTCAAAAGTCCAACTTTACTTCGGACCTGGTGGAAAGCCTGTATCTTTACAATGGTTAACTACTCCAGGAACATTGATGTTTTTATCTGCAGTCATAGGAGGACTGATTCAAGGAAAGCAAGGAAGAAAAATTCATGATTTAGTAGAGACTTTTATAGCTTCTATTAAACAACTCATTCCAACCATTGTTGTGGTTTCAAGCATTGTAGCTATGGCAAAACTCATGGGTTACAGTGGAATGGTATCTGTTATTGCCGTCTCTATTGCTACTATTGCGGGAAGCGCATATCCTCTTATTGCACCATTAATTGGAGCTTTGGGAACCTTTGTAACAGGCAGTGATACATCTTCTAATATTTTGTTTGGCGCATTGCAAACCCAAACAGCTCTCCAAATAGGAGCTAATCCTGCTTGGTTAGCAGCAGCCAATACTGTCGGTGCCTCAGCAGGCAAGATGATCTCACCGCAAAGTATTGCTATTGCTGCTTCTGCTACCAGCTTAGTTGGAAAAGAGGGAAAAATTTTAAATACTACATTACCTTACTGTATAGGATATACCCTACTACTTGGCATTGAAATACTGGTAGTAGGTTGGCTGTTCTTCTAAAAAAAGCGTCCATTATCTGGACGCCTATACTTGTTTATTCGTCTTGAGTTTAGTATTTAAACAATCATTTGACCACTATTTATCTATCGTTAATACAAAAAGGAGGAAAGAATATGTCTATTATTAAACTACCATATGGAAAAGATTTTATGGAAGCGAATATCCCTGATAGCAGATTAAATGCTGTCTTAGAATCAAATATGCATTATTATAAACCTAAGAAGAGCCAAGAAGAGCTCGTGGTAGAAGCTCTTGAAAATCCAATAGGCACTCCTAGGCTAAAAGATATTGCAGTGGGCAAGAATAAAATTATTATCATTGCAAGTGATCACACAAGGCCAGTTCCTAGCAAAGTTATTATGCCTTTGATGTTAGAGGAAATCAGACGAGGAAATCCAAATGCAGAGATTACCATTTTAATTTCTACGGGATGCCATAGAGGTACTACTAAAGAAGAGCTCATTTCAAAATTTGGCCCTAAAATTGTAGAAGAAGAAAATATTTACGTTCACGATTGCTTAGATGAAAGTATGCTAGTAAAAATAGGTACCCTTCCATCTGGAGGAGATCTTATCATCAACAAATTAGCAGTTGACGCAGATTTATTGATTTCAGAAGGCTTTATTGAACCTCACTTCTTTGCAGGTTATTCTGGTGGCAGAAAAAGCGTTCTTCCAGGGATTGCTAGCAGGACTACAGTCATGTACAATCACAATGCAGAGTTTATTGCAAGTGATTACGCTAGAGCTGGAGTCATAGAAGGAAATCCTCTACATAAAGATATGCTTTATGCTGCAAGGGCTGCTAGATTAGATTTTATCGTCAATGTAGTTATCAATGCGCAAAAAGAAGTGGTCTATGCAGTAGCAGGAGATGTAGACTTAGCCCATATAGAAGGGCGAAACTTTTTAAATAGCCAGTGCAAAGTACAAAGTGTTCCAGCAGATATTGCCATATCAACAAATGGAGGATACCCTCTAGACCAAAATATTTACCAGGGAGTAAAAGGTATGACCGCAGCTGAAGCCACAGTAAAAGAAGGCGGTGTCATCATCATGCTAGCAAAATCTAACGACGGTCACGGGGGAGAACAATTCTACAAAACTTTTCAAGAAACAGAAGATTTAAGCAAGTTAATGGAAGGAATTTTAGCAACACCTAGGGAAAAAACGATACCCGATCAATGGGAAACCCAAATATTAGTTCGGATTTTACTAAAGAATAAGGTCATCTATATTTCCGACACATCAGACGAGATGATTCAAGATATGCACATGATTCCAGCTCACTCTATAGAAGAAGCCCTAGAAAAAGCGAATGAGATACTCGGGAATAAGGATGGGAAAATCACTGTAGTTTCTGATGGAGTGTCGATGATTGTAGAGTAACGAAAAGCGCCGCGTGGTGCTTTCTTATTATCGCAAAATAATGAATCAAGTGGTTGCTCGCAAACATTTGGCGACTATGGCGTAACCGCGAGAAACTTCGCGGAGCGTGTTTCTTATTGACAGTCGAACCTTTTAGGATTATACTGAATTTAAAGAGGGGAAAAGGCATATAATAAAAAAAGCATTATATTAAAAACTTTTATTATAAAATACTCTTTTAAAATGAAATCAAATCTTGAAAGGGAGGATTCATATATGTGTCTAGGTAAAGCTTTTGTAGAAAACAACAACAATGAATTAAATCCTATAATGGAAAATGTTTCTCAAATTGCAATGGAAAATGGTTTATTAGTTTTAACTTCTTTGTTCGGAGAACAATGCTCTGTATCAGGTGAAGTAAAACATATTGATTTTGGCAACTCAAAAATTATCATTAAAGAAGCAAACTAATTACATTAAAATAAGTTAAGAAAAAGACAGAATCTCCTACGAGATTCTGTCTTTTTTTAACTCTGTCTTTTTTTAACAATGAAAATAATAGTCCAAAAGGTTTAGTGAACTCAACATTTTTATTCGTTAATCACTTTAAACAAATCAATAGCTGCCTTTTCAGGGCCGGATTTTTCCTTTCCTTGGATCCCTAGTTGAGTTTTTAATTGGCCTACAAATATACCTGTTTCAAAGGCCTTTGTAAAAAATTTTTCGATGAGAGGATCGCAAAGATCTTGTTTTTGTTGTGGACCAAAGGGATTAGCAAAATAGGAAGTAGTTAATCCTGTTTCGGTAGTCGTTCCCTTAGACATTCTTCTACCGGCTTTAAATACTTCTATGGCCTCTTGTACGGTTTTAAAACGGTCTATACAAGACTCATCTTCTTTTACCTTAGTGTAATTATTTGCATAGAGCAAAATATCTACAGGAAGCCCTTGCATAATATCTTTATAGGTAGCTACAGGATTGATTAATCGAGCATTGATTTTATCTGGATTCATAAAGATAGATCGGTCTAGCTCTTTAAAAGCATAACCTGTATCCAAGTCATCAAGTCGAACAAAAGCACCAATTTCTGTTCCATAGGCTACAATTTTATTTTCTTTGCGGCCAATATGAAATGTACCCATATCATCAAAAATAATCGTCAAGTCACTTATATAATCTTCAGATAAGCTTCTAAAAGCTTCAATGCTCTCACTTTTTCCTGCACCGCTATCGCCGACGATGACAATATTTGAACTCTTGCCATTTTTCATTACAATATTGACCATAGCACCATGAATAGGTAGATTTCCTCTTCTTAGTTGTAAGATATTGTGTAAAGTAAGGCTCATCTTTTTTAAATAGCCAAAATAATCGTATTTCTCATTTAAGGTTACAAATCCAACCATCATTTGATTCACTTCGTCTACGTAAAACACATCTTTAGGTTCTCGGTTAGAGTCGTGACCTCCATAAACGTAAAGTAAATCGGGTTTGCGTCCAGCAATTTCTTGCTCTGTAGCCATCTGAAATAAATTAGAGAGAGAAACTCCTTGAGTTAAAAAATCTCGGTGTATAAAAATATAAGCTAGCAAGTTCCCTATTTTTGCTGGATAACAGAAAAAGTGATCTGTATTAATTCCAGCTCGACGGATAGGATTTGTAAACACTTCTGTAAAAAAACCATCACGAGTATTTCGCTTTGGATAAGTGATAAAGGGCGTTTCCATAACGATGTTTTTAATAAAGGGTATATCTTTTAAAATCACGTATTCTCGAGGGATGGGCCAAATGCTTTGACCAACGATCAGGCCTACATTTGTACCAGCTGGAACTTGGCGGTAAACGCTAGGAGTAGTCATAGACAAATTGTTTGTAATCTTTCGATACATATTGAGAATAAGCTCATCAAATTTTTGTTTTGATTCTATAAAATTGATGTTTTGTAAACCTTCTGTTCCCTTTTCTTCCTGAATAATACAATACCTTTCAATACTTCTCCAGTACTTATAAACAGCTTCAATTAAATGTCTGAATTTTTCTTTATGTTCATATAAAACAGAAAACTCAGGGAAAGACTCAGAAATCTCTTTTGAAGTCATAATAGTAAGAAGCTTCGTGATTTTTGTAATTGCAAAGATTTGTCTCTCAAGATCATTTTTTTGCAAGGTCTCACTTATAAGGCGATATATCCGATTAGGTTGTTCCTTATTCTTTTTTAAGAAGTGCTCTAAAACACCTCTAAAGGCATCGCTATTTAGGACTTGCTCTTCCGTGCGGCAATATTTCATGGAGAAATTTAATAGAATTTTATCATTGCTAATAGACCACTCTTTCTTCATGTAAACCTTCCTTTCTATATCTACTTTAATCTATGGCATAAAATGAGTACCTTATATAATATCATATATTTTTTTAATTAGACCCAAATTTTACATCTGTAGACTCTATTATAAATATTATTCTTGTCTACAAAAAGTCAAGATTTTATGAATAAAATAAAATATGTAACAATATAATGTTTAATAGGTAAAGAATATGTAAAAATACTGCAGATAAGAAATCGAGATGTTTAATTAATTTGAGGAGGTAAGAATAGTGAACCTAGAATGCATTAGGTTTTTCTTTATCAGAAAAAAAATGATCTTCATAGGAGTTGCTCTTTTTGTTTTGACAGCTGTGCTTGCTCTAATATTTTCGTATCGGCAGGTAATCATAGAGGTAGACAATCAAAAAGTACAATATGCATATAATGGAAATAAAACCGTAGCCGAAGTGCTAAAAGCAAATCAAATCACAGTTAAAGAAGAAGACATCGTAAAGCCTGCAAGAAATGAAGTGTTAAAAGACGGATCGGTTATAAATATTGACCGAGCTATACCTGTCCGTATTTTCGTTGAAGGTGAGTACAGAGAAATATACACTACACAAAAGGAAGTTGCAAAAATTTTAGAAGATGCAAATGTTGTCATAGAAGACCATGATATTGTCAAGCCCGCATTATACGCAAGCGTCAATAGAGGCGATAATATACATGTGACGAGAGTAGATGAAAAGTTCGATACCACAGAAATCGTAATTAAATACGAAAAAATCGTAAAAGAAAATAATTCTTTAGAGGAAGGACAATTTAAAATTGTCCAAAAGGGAGTAGATGGATTAAAGACCATTGTGGAAAAGGCCACCTATCACGATGGAGTAGAATTTAACAGGGAAGTAGTAGATGAAAAAACTCTTGATCCCGTTGATGAAATCAAAGAAGTAGGTAAAAGGGCAAAATTAGTGGCAAATAGATCTTCAACAAACACTCCTGTAAAAGGAAGAACCATAACAATTGAAGCCACTGGATATTGTTCTTGTCATAAATGCTGTGGTCCATATGATGGAAGCACTACAGCATCAGGCATCTCTCCAGCAGAAGGAAGAACTGTTGCTGCTTCTAAGAATTATTCTTTTGGAACAAAAGTATACATTCCTTACTTTAGCAATACCTTTGTCGTAGAAGATCGAGGAGGAGCTATTCAAGGAAATCGAATCGATATTTACTTTAGCAGCCATCAAGAAGCTCTCCGGTTTGGAAGAAGAACTTTAGAGGCGACGATAGTTAACTAGGTTGTAGTTTTATGAATGGTTTTGAGATTAAAGAGCTATTACTTAACAATGGTTCAGCTTCTGTTTAACGATTGTTAGAACCTATTGGTCTGAAAAAGAATTTTAAATCAAAAAATATGTTTAACTAAAAAGATATCGGGTATATAAGAAATACAAGGATAGGAAATACAAGGATAGGAAATAAAGCAACTGTGGTTTGTTTTATAAGCAAATTGTATAGGGAAATGATCAATAGGGAATGTATTAACCTCCTAGTGATATAGGAGCCTACTCTATGACAGGTTTTTACCTGATGATATAGATTGGCAACTAAGGATGACGACAATGCTATCTAAAACTTAGCTTGCAAATCGAATCCGATTCAATGGTATTCCCTATATGAAAAGCTTATAAGAAAATCACCCTTAAAAAGCCTAGACCTTGTAAATACTAGCCATAGGAAAGGAAAATTACATGACGAGTGAGTACGAGATATAAGGGATGTATTACGAAATACATGTAATCATCCCTTATATCATTTTTTGTTTATAGTAAAAAACGGGGTAAAACTCGGGAAAGCTCTTGATTTTTTTGAAAAAAAGGAGTACAGTAATTAATGTATTCTTTCTAGACACTATTGGGGCGTCGCCAAGCGGTAAGGCAATGGACTCTGACTCCATCATTCGTAGGTTCGAATCCTACCGCCTCAGCCAATAATTAATGTGAGAGTTTATAACATCTACTGTATGGTAGGTGTTTTTTTGTGTAAAGAAATATATATTAACTGAAAGCAGCATGCGAAAAAAACACCTTGCCTTTAGGCGCATTTAATTTCAGCTTTTGGCTTTCCTTTTTAGTGTTCCACATTCTCACACCTATGAATAGAATAATATGGCACAAAAAACTATTGGAGGTGCTTTTTATGGAATTTAGAATGATTCCTCCTGGACAGCATGTACTACCGCCATTGCCTTATTCTTATGATGCTTTGGAACCGGTATTAGGTCAGGAGACTCTTAGGATTCATCATGATAAACATCATAAATCTTATGTAGATGGTTTAAATAATGCAGAAATTAATTTAGTAGAAGCTAGAGAAAATGGGGATTATAATTTAATTAAATATTGGGAAAACGAGCTAGCCTTTAATGGCTCTGGTCATATCTTGCATAGCATTTACTGGACGATTATGGCTCCTTTAGGAGCAGCAAGACAGGTAGGAGTTCAAACCTTAAATCAAATCAATATGTACTTTGGTAGCTTTCAAAAGTTTAAAGATCAATTTATAAGTGCATCTGATAAAGTAGAAGGGTCAGGATGGGGCGTTTTATCTTGGCAACCAACTTGGAATCGATTAGAGATCTTACAAGCTGGAAAGCATCAAAATCTCACTCAATGGAGTGGTATTCCTATACTAGTTTGTGATGTGTGGGAACACGCTTATTATTTAAATTATCAAAACAAGAGAAGAGATTACATTGAAGCCTGGTGGGATTTAATCGATTGGCAAGAAGTAGAAAGACGTTTACTTTACGCTATGAAGGGTCAAGTGCCGTTAACTCGTGAAAAGGAAAAGGCATATAATCAAAGTGTTCGCTCCTTTCATCCGCACTTAGGGTAAATAAACGGTCAGCATTTTATATTGAAAAGCGCTTCGGCGCTTTTTATCTATCTTAGTGAGTTTTGAATGAAAAGTTATAAGAGCTGGATGGGGAAATTTACAATTATTCAACTACTGTTTAACCATCGTTCACCTATCGTTCAAGTAAATTATGGTATACTAATATCAAAAGAAAAATAAAGGAGATATTAGAATGGAAAAAATCGTTGAAAGATTTTTAAAGTACGTAAAGATACACACTACATCTGACTCAGAATCTAATTCGCACCCTAGCACTTCACGTCAATTTGATTTAGCAAAGATATTAGTGGAGGAGTTGAAGGAATTAGGTTTAGAAGAGATTTCTTTGGATGAAAATGGATACGTTATGGCAACCTTGCCTTCTAATATAAATAAAGAGGTACCTACTATTGGGTTTATCGCTCATATGGATACAAGCCCAGATCTATCTGGAGAAAATGTCAATCCGCAAATCGTTGTTAATTATGAAGGTGAAGATATCTTATTAAATGAAGAAAAGCAGATCATCTTATCTCCAAAAGATTTTCCGGAATTAAAGGAATATATAGGGCAAACTTTAATCACTACAGATGGAAATACTCTACTTGGAGCTGATGATAAAGCTGGGATTGCTGAAATCCTTACTGCTATAGAATACCTTATAGAGCACCCTGAAATTAAACACGGAGTTGTTAAGATAGGATTTACTCCCGATGAAGAAATTGGAAAGGGAGCCGATTTATTTGATGTAAAGAAATTTGCTGCAGATTTCGCCTATACAGTAGATGGTGGAGAAGTAGGGGAGTTAGAATACGAAAATTTTAATGCTGCTGGGGCAAGAATAAAAATTCAGGGAAGAAATATTCATCCAGGTAGTGCTAAAAATAAGATGATCAACTCTATTGAGATTGGAATGGAAATTAATCGGCTACTACCAGAAAATCAAAAGCCTCAGTATACAGAAGATTACGAAGGTTTTTTTCATTTGACAGACTTTAGAGGCAGTGTAGAAGAAACAGAAATCTACTATATTATTAGAGACCATAATAGAGAGCTATTTGAAGAGAAAAAGAAGCTCTTATCAGAAATCCTTCGCCTAGTAAAGATAAAGTACGGAGATCATATTATCCAAATAGATATTAGAGATCAATACTACAATATGAAAGAAAAAATCGAACCCGTTATAGAGATTGTAGACTTAGCAAAAGAGGCCATGGAAAAGGTGCATGTTGAGCCTAAAATTCAACCAATCCGCGGAGGAACAGATGGAGCTAGATTGTCCTTTGAAGAATTACCGTGTCCAAATATCTTTACAGGTGGACACAATTTTCATGGAAAATTTGAATACATTCCAGTAGAATCTATGAAAAAGGCAGTAGAGGTTATTGTGAAGATAGCTGAGCTAAATGCTAGTGAACGGTAGCCGAGCAATGGTTGAACAATAGTGAAACGATGGTTAAACAATTGTTCAAGGATTGGAAAGTCTTCAGAGGCTGGCTTCGTGGGTCTTAAGATCCGACCCTGGGCTCTAGGAGGACTCTTTATCGAATATATTCAAAGGACATGAAATCCTTGTATTAACACAAATATTATGTTATCATAGAAACAATTTAATAAAAGCTTCATGATAGAGGCGTGCTTGACAAGAGTATTTAAGTGGAGGCTGTAGAGGGTCGATAAAGCTTAAAGAAAGGGGAGAGCACCGAAGAAATAAGTAGTCTCTACTGCTTATTTCTGGGCACAAGGTGAATAACTTTGTGACTGTCACCGATTGCAGGTGGAGTGCTATCTTGTTTGATTTCGGGATATTCATAACTAGAAAACAGGCATTGGTACTTACCAATGCCTGTTTTTGTCGTTTAATAGCAAAGCGAAACCCTCTATATTGAGAAAGTTCTTATTCAAGTGCAAATAATCAAAGGTAACGGTCACTACTAGTGACCTGAAGGTTTTACATAGAACTTACAACTTAGAACTAAAGCGCCAAAGGCGCTTATTATTATGAGGTTCAAAAGATATTTATAAAAAACAAACAACAGGAGGAAATACATTGACAAAAGTAATTGTAATTGGTGGAGGCTGGGCTGGTTGTGCAGCTGCAGTAGGAGCTAAAAAAGTAGGTGCAGAAGTAACCCTTTTAGAGAGAACAGACATGCTCTTAGGGACAGGACTTGTTGGCGGAATTATGAGAAATAATGGCCGATTTACTGCAACAGAAGAATTAATTGCTATGGGTGGAGGAGATTTATTTACAATATGTGATAAGACCGCCAGACATAAAAGTATTGAATTTCCTGGGCATAAACACGCAAGTTTATATGATATTGCATCAACTCACGGAGAGGTTCTCAATCATTTACTTCATTTAGGTGTTGAAGTCGTCTTTCAAGGAAGAGTAAACAATATTCACATGAAAGAAGACAGAATCCTATCTGTAGAAGATCAAAGGGGTCGCATTTTTGAAGGAGATGTATTTGTAGATACAACAGGTACTGCTGGACCTATGAACAATTGTGTAAAATATGGAAACGGCTGCGCAATGTGTATTTTAAGATGTCCTAGCTTTGGTGGCCGTGTTAGCTTAGCAGGTTTAGCTGGCGTTAAAGAGATGATTGGTAAAAAGGCGAATGGGACAGTGGGTGCTATGAGTGGTTCTTGTAAACTGTATAAAGAATCATTATCTCAAGAGATACAAGATACATTAAATGAAACGGGAGTAGCTGTTATTCCAGTGCCTGAAAATTTAAAAGAAGATCACCTTGGCGTAAAAGCATGTCAACAGTATGCGCTGCCAGCCTTTAAAGACAATATCATTTTACTAGATACTGGCCATGCGAAGCTTATGACACCTTTTTATTCACTAGAAAGACTTCGCCAAATTCCTGGCTTTGAAAATGCTAGATATGAAGATCCGTATGCAGGTGGTGAGGGGAATTCTATGAGATACATGAGTATGGCTCCAAGAAGCAATGCTCTTAAAGTAGACGGGCTAAGCAATTTATTCTGTGCTGGTGAAAAAGCAGGTTTACTTGTTGGGCATACAGAAGCTATTTGTACAGGCGTTTTAGCTGGACACAATAGCGTGCGTCATGCTTTAGGTATGGAATTACTTGAATTACCAAATAAATTAGCGGTAGGTGACGCTATTTCTTATGTAAAAGAAGCTATGGCTACAGAAGAAGGCATGGGACAAAAGTTTACATTCTCAGGCTCTGTGTATTTCGAGAGAATGAAAGAGCTACAATTATATTCTACAGATGTACAAGAGATTGAGAATCGAGTCCACTATGCAGGTTTATCAAATGTTTTTGAAAATAAAATAGTCGAAGAGAAGCCTCAATTGCGCTAAAATTTCGTACTTGTAAATCAATTGGGGAGGCCATTATGATACAATTAACAGCTTTACATTATGTATATTATCTTTTTGTTTTAACGATCATTATAACAATGGGCTTTAAAAAAGATACTCTTCTACCTTGTATTATTGGTATATTAGTAATTGGAGCCATGTATACAGGGAGTTTTATAAAGGGCGTTCAAGTAGTTTATAATGCTCTTATTGCCTCGGGAAACGAGTTTTGGGGAATTATTGTGGTCATCTCTTTAGTTATTGCTATGAGTCGAGCTCTTCGAGATATTGGCGCTGATGAAGTGATGATTCGACCAATTAAAAAGATTATGAAAAGTCCAACGATTGCCTTTTTTGCACTAGGTTTCGTTATGCTCTTTTTTTCCTGGTTTATATGGCCATCACCAGCTGTGGCCCTAGTAGGCGCTATTATGTTACCTGCTGCCCTACAAGCAGGCTTATCGCCAATTTGGGCAGCAGTAGCAATGAATATCTTTGGGCATGGTATTGCCCTATCTAGTGATTTTTTTATACAGGGGGCTCCTGCAATAACGGCTAAAGCAGCTGGTATTAGCGATTCCTTAATACTTAGTAGGGACAGTTTTCCACTGTGGTTAACTATGAGCATAGTAACCGTTATTTGTAGTTTTATTATGCTAAAAAAAGACATGAAATCAGGTGCAATGGAATGTGCAATTACCTCCATTGATATATTAGAAGATAAAATAGAAAAAAATTCTGAGGAAACCTGTAAAAAACGCAGTGTTGGTCTAATCTTTGTTTCTATTGCCACTCCACTAATATTTCTTTTAGATGTGTTTTTTATGTACAAATACCAGCTAAAAGGTGGAGATGCAACAGCTTTAGTAGGAGGTACGGCTATTTTAATAATGTGTTTTGTGTCAATGATTTGCCATAAACCTGGTGACTGTTTAGAAAAAGTTACAGATTATATTAAAGAAGGCTTTATTTTTGGCATTAAAGTATTTGCCCCTGTAATCATTATTGGCGCTTTCTTCTTTCTTGGAAATGAAGACATGGCAAAGAAGATTTTAGATCCAAATGCGACGGGTTTATTATCTGATTTAGGTTTATATCTATCTAATGCTGTAGATTTATCTATATTATCTGTTGCAGGTATTCAAATGTTAGTAGGAGCCATTACAGGTCTCGATGGCTCAGGATTTTCTGGTCTTCCTTTAGTAGGATCTTTAGCGAGTGCTTTTGCCACTGGCGGAGGATTTGATTTAGAGGTGCTTGCAGGTCTTGGACAATTAAGCACTATTTGGATTGGTGGAGGAACAATTATCCCTTGGGGAATTATACCAGTAGCTGCTATTTGCAATGTTAGTCCACTCGAACTTGCTAGAAAAAATTTCAGACCTGTTATGATCGGTTTTGCAGCAACATTTATCGTAGCTATGTTTTTGCTTTAAATGATTGGACGGAAAAACCTTACTAACTTTAATTATGATATTGTTTTACTAATTATTTTAAGTGCCTGATGGGCACTTTTTTAATATAGTTGAAAATGTTACTTTTGCCCCAAGCCTCCACAGGAGTTATCCTGGAGCGCTAGCGAAGGATCTTGACGCAAAAGGAATACCTTAATTCTCAAAAAGTGCGGAAGGCACATTTTGAGAGCGTATAAATTTTATAATGGTATAATATAAGTATATGGAAACTTTTTAAATAAAGGAGGCACACTATGTCAGATCGCAGTAAAGGTATTTCATATATGTTGGCATCATCGCTTTTTTTTGCTTTAATGGCAGCTGCAGTTAAATTTGCTGGAGATATTCCTACTATGGAAAAAGTATTTTTTCGAAATATTGTAGGTGTAGTTGTATCGGCTCATGCTATTATTAAATCTGGAGAAGGGTTTAAAGGAAATAATACAAACTACCTAAGCTACCGAGCAATATTAGGATTTTTAGGGGTTGTTTTTTATTTTTATGCTTTAGGAAACTTGCCTTTAGCAGATGCCGTCGTACTCAATCAAATAAACCCTTTCTTCGTCATAATATTTGCAGTATTATTCTTAGGAGAAAAAATTAAAAAACTACAAATCGGGGCAATTGTATTGGCTCTTGTAGGAGTAGTGTTTGTATCTCAACCTCAATTTGACTATACTGTTATTCCAGCTATTGCAGGTTTATTGTCTGCTATTTTTGCAGCCTCTGCTTATACTATGATACGGTATTTAAGTAAGACAGATACTTCTAATGCTATCGTATTTTATTTTACAGGTATTTCAACATTGCTGACGATTCCATTTATGTTTTTTGGTGGTTTTGTCATGCCTACTTTATTTGATTTCATCGTTTTGCTTACAGTAGGTATATTCGCCACTTTTGCACAATATTTTATGACAATTGCCTATTCTTATGCGCCAGCAGGAGATCTCTCTATCTATTCCTATGGAAATACTGTATTTTCGATATTTATCGGCATTTCTATATGGAGTGAAATTCCAAATTATTTAAGCATGATAGGCGTAACTTTGATTTTAATAGGTGCTTATTTAAACTATAGAGCAAAAAAGTAGTTTATTAATTAACAAAAATAGTTTAATATATAGTATGAAAACAAAACAAAGACCTTTGGGAGGGGGAATCATGCAAAAGTTATTAGATGGAATCATCAATTTTAGAAGAAAAGATTATGAAACTCACAAGGAGCTCTTCTGGGACCTAAAGACAAGTCAACATCCCCATACTTTATTTATTACCTGCTGTGATTCTAGGATTCATCCTAATATGATTACAGGAGCTCTACCGGGGGAACTATTTATCGTCCGCAATGTGGCCAATATTGTGCCTCCATATAGTGAAACCTCAGAGTATGTATCGATTATGTCCGCGATTGAATACGCTGTTCTTGCTCTTAATGTTGAAAATATTATTGTCTGTGGACATTCAAATTGCGGTGGTTGCGCAGCAAGCCTGAAGGGCATAGGAGATCATAGCGATTTTGTGCACACGAAAAAATGGTTACAACTTATTGAGCCTGTCCGAAATAAAGTCATAGATAAAATCCCAGACAATGAACCAGGTGCTAGAAAATGGATGATGGAACAGGGAAATGTTCTAGAACAACTAAAGAATTTGGGGACCTATCCCTATATAGTAGAAAGGGTAAATAGTGGAAGATTGCAATTAAGTGGTTGGCACTATATTATTGAAACAGGAGAAGTGTATATTTATAAGCCTGAAGAAGAAGGATTTGTATTGTCGAATTAAAAATAGCGAAAAGCTGAAAGTGGAACTTTGCTGAGAGCTCCACTTTAAGGCGAGAAAGTGGAGAGGCAGACGACAGACTGTGTGAAAACAAAGGTTTCTACACCTCAAATAGTAAAAATATAGTATAATATAGTTATAAAAGTCGAAATTCGAGGTGTAGTTATGTCA